>CAZJCT010000026.1:0-29619 GCA_964544675.1 uncultured Sphingobium sp. | reverse complement strand
GTTGGCGGGCAAAGTGAATTCGGCCATGAGTCTGTCTTCCCTGAATGCGGCGCATTCTCCCTATGGGTCGGCCCGTCCAAAAATCAAGGAAAGATGGCATGTCGCGTCGCATTGGCCATCGGCGCGCCGCCACCCCGGCAACCCGACCGTGACGAGGGCGGCACATTTTTCCCGTCCGTGCGTTGAGGGGCGCATGGCGGATATGATGTGGGCGGCCCCGCAAGGGGGCCAGGTCTGGATGGTGACCAACGCGTCGAGCGGGAGTCACGATGTTGGTCATATAGAGGCGGTCGAACGCATGTTCCGGGAAGCGGGCCATCCCGTGTCCCGACGGATCACGATCGGCGAGTCGCGACTGCCCACGGGAGAGGAGGCGCGCGCGGCAGGGCTCGCGCTCGCCATTCTCCACGGCGGCGACGGCACCATCAGCAGCGCCGCGTCGGCGCTCGACGGCTGGGACGGCGACATCCTCGTGCTCCCCGGCGGCACGATGAACCTGTTGTCGCGGGCGCTCCACGGCGATCTGACGGTCGAGGAGATCGCGCGGCAAGCGATCGAGACCACATTGCCGTCGGCACCGGTGCCGACCATCACGGGCGAAGGCCATTGCGCGATCGCCGGGGTGATCGCGGGACCGACGACGATCTGGGGCGACGTCCGCGAACAGGCGCGCCATGCGGATATCGCGGCCTTGGCGAGCACCATACCCGAGGCGCTGGCCGAGACGCTGTCGGGCGATGACATCACGGTCGACGGCATCGAAGGCGGGTTCCAGGCGGTCCATCTCCAGCCTTCCGGCGATGGCATCGCGGTGCGCGGCGTGCTGGCGCGCAACGCCGGCCACCTCATCGCGCATGGCTGGGCGTGGCTGTCGGGCGATTTTCGCGAAGGACCGCATGTGTCGCTCGGCATATTGCCGGAGTTGACGTTGCGCGGGCCGCGCCCCATGGGGCTGCTGATCGACGGCGAAAAGGAAGAAGGGGGCGCGGCGATGACCTTCCGGCGCGGCACGAGCTGCCACCGGTACCTGTCGTGCCTGGGCGGGGTGCGATGGCCCTGATTCTTCACGCCAGCGACCTGCATTTCGGCGCGGAGGACCGCGCCGCGCTCGACTGGTTCATGGACGAGGCGGCCAGCCGCCAGCCCGACGCGATCGTCATCACCGGCGACCTGACGATGCGGGCGCGCAAGCGCGAGTTCGACGCCGCCCGCGCCTGGCTGGCGGCCCTCCCCGCGCCGGTCTCGGTCGAGGTGGGCAATCACGACCTGCCCTATTTCGACATCTACGCCCGGCTCTTCACCCCCTATCGCCGCTATCATGCAGTGGAGCGCTTCATCGAACGGCCAATGACGCTCGCCGACGTCGCCATCGTGCCCCTGCGGACGACGGCGCGCGCGCAATGGCGGCTGAACTGGTCCAAGGGCACGGTGCGTCCGCGCCGGATCGAGCGCGCACGCGACATGCTGGTCCGCAGCCAGGCGCGCCATCGTCTCGTCACTTGCCATCACCCGCTGGTGGGGAGCGAGCATGTGAAGAACGGGCAGACCCGGAACGGCCGCATCGCGCTCCACGCGCTGGCGGAGGCCGGGGCGACGGCGGTGCTGTCGGGCCATGTCCACGACCCCTTCGACCGCGAGGTCACGATCGGGTCGCGATCAGTCCGGCTGATCGGTGCCGGCACGCTGTCCGAACGCGTGCGCCAGAATCCGCCGAGCTTCAACGCGATCAGCCTGACGGTCGAGGGGCTGGAGGTCGAGGCGATCTTCGCGTCCTGAACGGCGTCGGTGCCATGGCGTAACAAGGGAGTCGCTTTTCGGCGGGCCGCGGCTCTATGCTGCCGGCATGACAGCCCATCCGCGCCCTGCCCGCTTTCGCGCCCATATCCTCGCCGTCGCGCTGCTGATCGGCAGCGCGCCCCTGACCGCAGCGCCGGCACCCGATGCCAGCCTTGCGCGGCTCGACCGGATCCTGAAGTCCGTGCCGCTGATCGACGGCCACAATGACTGGCCGATGGCGCTTCGCATGAAGGCCAAGGACGAACGCTGGACGGTGCCGCTGGAGACGCTCGACACCGAGGCCTATGACACCGACATCGCGCGGCTGCGCAAGGGACGCGTGGGGGGTCAGTTCTGGTCGGTCTATGTGTCGGCGAACCTGCCCGAACAGGAACAGGTGGAACGGACGCTCGAACAGATCGACCTCGTACGCCAGCTTCCGCGCCGCTATCCCGACGTCTTCACCATCGTCCGCACCGCCGACGAGGTGCGCGCCGCCTATCGCGCCGGGCGGATCGCGTCGCTGATCGGGGTCGAGGGCGGCGGCCAGATCGACGGCAGCTTCTCGGTCCTGCGCGCCTATCATGCGCTGGGTGCGGGCTATCTGACGCTGACGCATTCGAAGACGATCGCCTGGGCCGACAGCGCCACCGACGCGCCACAGCATGACGGGCTGACCGGTTTCGGGGTGGAGGTCGTGCGCGAACTCAACCGGCTCGGCATGCTGGTCGATCTCAGCCATGTCAGCGAGGCGGCGATGCGCGACGCCATCGCCGCCAGCCGCGCGCCGGTGATCTTCTCGCATTCGAGCGCGCGGGCGCTGTGCGATCATACGCGCAACGTGCCCGACGACGTGCTGAAGCTGACCGCCGCGAACGGCGGCATCGTGATGATCAACTTCGCGCCGCAGTTCATTTCCGAGCAGCGGCGGCTGTGGGGCGGCGCGCAGGCGGCCGAGGCGGCGCGGCTCAAGACGCTCTTCATTGGCGAGCCTGACAAGGAGAAGGCCGCGATGGACGCGTGGATGACGGCGAACCCCGAGCCCGTCGTGACCGTCGCGATGGTCGCCGATCATGTCGATCATGTCGCGAAGGTGGCGGGCTTCGACCATGTCGGGCTGGGCGGCGACTATGACGGCTTGCCGAAACTGCCCGAGGGGCTGGAGGGCGTCGACGGCTATCCGGCGCTGATGATGGAGCTGATGCGGCGCGGCTGGAGCGATGCCGACATCGCCAAGCTCGCGGGCGGCAACATTCTGCGCGTGATGCAGGAGGCCGAGCGGGTGGCCCGGGCCATGGCGCGCGAGGCGCCCGCCGTCATGACGGTGCCGAAGCCCAAGGCCGGCTAGCGAAAAGGACGAAAAGCCCGATCAGCGGGGACGCGGCGATGGCGGCGCTGCGCCGGTTGCCGCTGGACCCTCCTCCGCTCCCGGCGGGGTGAGCGCCTTGCCCGTTGCGCTTTCCGCCTGCGATTCGAGCGCGGTGGCGGTGCGCGGCTCCAGGATGGCGGCGGCTTCGATCACGTCGAGAGCGCGGTGCGCCTCGTTCCACCGGCGGGCGAGTTGCAGCCAGTCGGTGATCGCGGGCTGCTGCTCGATCGCTTCCATCTCCTCGATGGCGACATCGACCTGGCCGGTTTCCACCGCCCGGCGGGCGCGCATCAGGCGCAACTCGGGCGCGGGCGACGGCGCCTTCGCATGGCGGATCACCGCCGCGCCGCGAAGCTCGCGGAGGAAGGCGTTCCACCAGCCTTCCTCGCGCTGTCCGGAGCGGAGGCTGATATCGTCGAGCCCGAGGCGCAGGTCGGCCAGCGTGACCGGTTCGGCGGCAGCATTGACGATCGTCGCCACCGCCTTGGGCTGCGCGTCACCGAAGCGGGCACGCAACGCCGCCTCGACATAGCCGAGCGGTCGTCCGGCATCGAGCGCCCGGCGCGCCGCGAACGCCGTCATGATCGCTTCCGCCCGGTTGGCGTTGTAACTCGCCGCCTGCGCCGCGAGGGAAATCCGCGCCAGCCGCTGTTCGAGCGCCGCGACACGGGCGACCTGATCGCCCAGCGGTCCAGCGGTCGCCGGCTCTGTCGCTTCGGCATAGTTCGCGGCGGGATCGTAGACGCCCGTCATGTTCGCCGCCGCATCGGCGCTGTTTTCCGTCGGCGCGTCCGCACCGCCACCGCGCAGCCGCTGCCAGTTGTTGGACAGCCAGATCGACGCGGCGGCACCCGCGACGAAGGCGATGAGCAGAAGGGCGATGATCAGGCGGGAGCTGATGCCGCGGCGGGGGGCTGCAACGGACTGGCTGTGTTCGTCTGCCGTCATGCGGTTCGGGCGATGGTCATAGCGCGCGGAATCTAGCCTAATCTGAACGACTGGCAACCCTTTGCACGCACGCGATCATTTCGATATCGTTTCGAGACGCCGCAACCAGCATCTCGCGCCACCCTCCGCCACAGGTCGAAGCGGCGGCATCGCTGATGGCGACGACGGCTATCGGCGTGCGCAAGTCCATGGGCAAAAGCGCATCGAGCCGCCCGCCCGCGCGCGGCGAATGCACCATCGCAACCGTCGGCGCGCGGGCATGGATCAGCGCCTCAAGGCTCGCCGCATCGCCACGTTCCGCGCTGCGATAGACGGGGATTGGCTCCACGCGAAGCCCGCGCGGATCGAATGGCCGCACGTCGATCCCACAGGGATGCAGGACTCGCGACCGGCCATCGGCGACGAGCAGCGGGATGGTCGAGGCCGCATCGCCGCCGCCCACGCGGACATCGGCGAACCCCGCATCGCGTGCCGCCTGCGCCGTCGCCTCGCCCACGCAATAGCAGGGGAGCACGCGCATGCCTGCCAGGTCCGGCCCGGCATGGCGCACGGCGTTCGCACTGGTCAGCAGCAGCGCGTCAAACGCTCGATCCTGCGGCAGCGCCCACGCGACCGGCTCAATCGCGAACAGCGGATAGAGGATCGGTTCCAGCCCTCGCCCGGTCAGCAGCGCGGCGGTACGCGACGCGCCCGGCTCGGGACGGAGGACGAGGACCCCGGCGGTCATCCCGTGAAGAGCGCGCGCAACGCCGGCGAGGCACGGTCGAGCAGATCGGCGGCGAGCGCCAGCGGCGCCTCCGCCTCCCCCGGCCTCAGCATCGTCTCGCCAGCGACATGCTCGCTTCCATCCTCCGCAAGTATCTCGGCAAGGAGCCGGATGGCATCGCCATCGAAGCGCGCGAGCGCGGCGACGGGCGTGTGGCAGGTGCCGCCCAGCCCCTTCAGGAGCGCGCGCTCCGCCATGACGCAGGCGAATGTGGCGGTATCGCCGATCGCTTCCACCAGTGCGCGCGCGCGATCGTCGTCGGCGCGCACCTCGATCCCCACCGCGCCCTGCGCCGGGGCGGGAAGCATCTCGCCCACAGGGATAGTCGTGCCGACGTCGGCCATCTGGAGCCTGTCGAGCCCCGCCGCGGCGAGCAGCGTGGCATCGGCCTCGCCCGCCTCCAGCTTGGCCATGCGAGTCGCGACATTGCCGCGAAACAGCACGGGCCGCAGATCGGGCCGGATTCGCCGCAACTGCGCGGCGCGGCGCGGCGAGCTGGTGCCGACCACCGCGTCGGGACGGAGCGCGGCGATCGAGGGCGCGCCCAGCAGCCGGTCCTCCACCGCCGCGCGCGGCAGCATCGCCGCGATGCGGATCGCGTCCGGACGGATCGTCTCGACATCCTTCATCGAATGGACCGCGCAGTCGATCTCATGTTCGAGAAGCGCGCGGTCGAGTTCCTTGGTCCACAGCGCCTTGCCGCCGATATCGGCCAGCGCGCGGTCCTGGATCCGGTCGCCGCTCGTCTTGACCGGGACCAGCGTCACGCTGTCCTCGTCGAGGCCATGCGCGGCGCACAGCGCGTCCCTGACCATGTTTGCCTGGACGATCGCCAGCGGCGATCCGCGCGTACCGATGCGGAAGACTGTCTGTACCATAAGCCGCTTGCTCTAGTGGGGCTTCGCACTAGAGAAAAGCGGCGATGACCGAAAAGCCCGGCACAGCCATCATTCTTGGCCTCGAATCCAGTTGCGACGAAACCGCCGCGGCGCTGGTGACGGGCGACCGGCGAATCCTGTCGCACAAGCTTGCCACGCAGGAGGCGCAGCATCGCCCCTATGGCGGGGTGGTGCCCGAGATCGCGGCGCGCGCGCATGTCGATGCGCTGATGCCGCTGGTCGAGGCGGCGCTCGACGAAGCGGGCATGACGCTCGCCGATGTCGATGCGATCGCCGCCACCGCCGGACCCGGGCTGATCGGCGGGGTGATGGTCGGGCTGGTCACGGGCAAGGCACTGGCGATGGCGGCGGGCAAGCCGCTGATCGCCGTCAATCACCTCGAAGGCCATGCGCTGAGCCCGCGCCTCGCCGACCCGTCGCTCGCCTTTCCCTATCTGCTGCTGCTCGTGTCGGGGGGGCATTGCCAGCTGCTCGAGGTACGCGCGCCCGGTGACTATCGCCGGCTTGCCACCACCATCGACGACGCGGTGGGCGAGGCGTTCGACAAGACCGCCAAGCTGCTGGGCCTCGGCCATCCCGGCGGCCCGGCGGTAGAGCGCGCGGCGGCGAGCGGCGATCCCAGGGCGATCCGCCTGCCGCGCCCGCTGGTCGGCACGGCCGATCCGCATTTCTCCTTCGCGGGGCTCAAGAGCGCGGTGCTTCGCGCCTGGCAGGCGGGGGGGATCAGCGTCGAGGATCTGTGCGCCGCGTTCCAGGCGGCGGTGATCGACTGCCTCGTCGACCGCACCCGCCGCGCGCTGGCCGCGATGGACCGCCGCCCGCACGCGCTGGTGGTCGCTGGCGGAGTCGCGGCGAACGGGCCGATCCGCGCCGCGCTGTCCGACCTTGCCCGCGCCGCCGACCTGCCCTTCATCGCGCCGCCTTTGTGGCTGTGCACCGACAATGCGGCGATGATCGGCTGGGCGGGCGCGGAACGCTTCGCCGCCGGGCTGATCGACGATCTCTCGGTCCCCGCGCGGCCCCGCTGGCCGCTCGACCCGGAGGCGGAGCGAGCGCGCGGCGCGGGGGTCAAGGCATGAGCATCGGCATTATCGGCGCGGGCGCGTGGGGCACAGCGCTCGCCATCACCATCGCGTCGGACGGAACCCCGGTCCGCCTGTGGGCGCATGAGGCGGAGGTCGCCGACACGATCGGCCGCACGCGCGAGAACGCGCTCTATCTTCCCGGCGTCCGCCTGCCCGACAGCATCATCGCGACCGCGCTGACCGAGGATCTGGCTGAATGCGACATGCTGCTGGTCGTGACGCCAGCGCAGCATGTGCGCGGCGTGCTGGCGCGCATGCCCGTGGGTGCCAGGCCGCTGATACTGTGCGCCAAGGGGATCGAGGCCGGCACCACGATGCTGATGACCGAGGTCGCGGCCGAGGTCTGCCCCGACGCGCCCATCGCCGTGCTGTCCGGTCCCACCTTCGCGCATGAGGTCGCGGGTGGCCTGCCGACGGCGGTGACGCTTGCCGCCGTGACCAGCGACCTGGCGCAGGCGCTGTGCGGGCGGCTGTCGCGCCCGGCGCTGCGTCCCTATGCCTCGTCCGACCCGATCGGCGCCGAGATCGGCGGCGCGGTCAAGAATGTCCTCGCCATCGCGTGCGGCGTGGTGGAGGGGGCCGGCCTCGGGCAGAACGCCCGCGCCGCGCTGATTGCGCGCGGCTTTGCCGAGATGACCCGCTTCGGCGTCGCACGCGGCGCGCGGCCCGAGACGCTTGCGGGACTGTCGGGGCTCGGCGACCTCGTGCTGACCTGTTCGTCGACGAGCTCGCGCAACTTCTCGCTCGGCAAGGGGCTTGGCGAAGGGCGCAGCGCCGTCGAACTCATGGCCGACCGCCGCACCGTCGCGGAGGGCGCGTACACCGCGCCGGTGCTGGTCGAAGCCGCGCGCGCCGTCGGCGTCGACATGCCCGTGGCCGAATCGGTCTGCGCGCTTCTCGACGGATCGGCGGGCGTCCGCGAGATCATCAGCCGGCTCCTCGCCCGGCCGATCCGCGCCGAATGACCAAATCGCTTGGCGCTTGGCGCACCGCACCCTAATGCTGCGCGTTTGCACGACTGATTGCGGGGACCGTTGACAACGGCTGACACCAGCATCGCGCCGACCGCCGACGTCCGCGACGAAAGGGAAATGGCGGCACTGGCGAAGGGTGGCCGCACGAACCTGTTCGGCTTCATCCTGCGGCTTGGTGCGCGCATCCCCTTCCTGCTGGTGGCCGGGCGGCTCTATGGCGCCGACACGCTGGGCCGCTTCGCGCTGGCGGTGCTGGTCGTGGAGTTCGCCGCGCAGCTTTCGACGCTGGGCCTCAAGCGCGGCCTTGCCGAACAGCTGTCGGCAGAGGATCGTCCCGCCGAGCATGTCGTGTTCGATGCGCTGCTGCTTGCGGCCATCGCCTCGGCGATCACCGGCGGCGCGCTGATGCTGTTTCCGGCGGCGATGTTCCCCAACAGCCAGATCAACGGCCTCGACCGACTACTGCCGCTCATCATCCTGGCGATCGCGGTGGCCGACGTGGCGCTCGCCGCCTGTGCGTTCCGGTTCGACATCGCCGCCACCGTCCGCGCGCGATCCTTGGTGGAACCCTGGGCGATCAGCCTCGCCGCGCCGCTCCTCTACCTCTATTCGGCGCGCGACGGGCTCATCCTCTCCTATGTCATCGCGATGCTGGCGGCATTTGTGACCGCCATGGCCGCGCTGTTCAGCCATTACGGGATGCCGCGCGGCTGGAAGCCCCGGTCCGACATGCTGTGGCGGATGACCCGGCGCAACCTGCCGCTCGCCGCCGCCGACGCGATCGAATGGGGGACGCGCCGGCTCGACCTGTGGCTGCTCGGCTTCTTCGTGTCGCCCGCCGCCGCCGGCATCTATTATGTGGCGCAGCAGTTCGCGTCGATCCCGCAGAAGCTCAAGACGAGCTTCGAGCCCATCCTCGGGCCGATCATCGCGCGCAACGTGGCGGCGAAGAATCACGCCGCGATCAGCCATCATGTCAGCCAGGTCGGCTTCTGGATCGTCGCCGCGCAGGTCGGCATCGGCCTCGCCATCGCGATTCCGGGGGAGGCCGCGATGGGCGTCGTGGGGCCGCAGTTCGTGGCGGGCACCGCCGCGCTCGCGCTGCTCCTCGCCGCCGAGGTCACTGCCGCGCCCGCAGTGGTGAGCGAGGCGGCGCTCGTCTATCTGGCGCGAGTCCGCAATCTCTGGCTGTCGATCGCGACCATCGCGCTCCAGGCGGGACTCAGCCTGGCATTCATCGTGGCGGCGCGGCAGGTGGCCCTTCCGGAAATGTATGTGGCGGCAACGCCCGCGCTCGCGCTGGTGCTCGCGCTCGCGGCCGGATCGTTCCTCAAGGGGCGGCTGCTCGGCGGCATCATCGGCGCGCGGGTCCAGACCTACCGTCCCTCGCTGCTGCTCGCAGCGGGCGCGGCCGGCGGGATCGGCTATGCCTTCACCGCGCTGCCCCCGCATTTCGAATGGGCGGAGCTCGCCATCGGGCTGCCCGCGATCATGCTCGTCTATGCGCTGGTCATCTGGCGCTTCGGCTTCGGCCCCGACGACCGCAAGCTGTTCCGCAAGGGCGCGATGCCCAGCGCGGCGGACTGATCACGCCACCGGCACCAATGCAGCCGTCACGCGTTGCATCGCCGAGAGGAATTCTTTCATGGACAAGCAGCGCGACCGAGTATCCGACGCACCGGCCAAAGGATCGGGCAGCACGCCCACGCAGGCCATGCCCAAGCACGGTGGCAAGGGTGCGCCCGACGGCGTCAATTCGCAGGCCGAGGGCGTGTCGAGCGACGGCAGCATGGAAGGCGCGCCCTATCCCAACCCGCATACGGACAAGAAGAAGGACAAGGGCGGCTTCGCGCAAGGCTTCATGGGCCATGGTGGCCAGTCGGACATGAGCTATCACGGGAGCGGGCAGCTCGGCGAGCAGGATGTCGAGCCCGGCGGCAACAGGAACTCCGGCACGAAGGACGATTGATCAGTCCGCGTCATTGCGGGGTTGCGGGGGACCGTACCCCTGCGGCATGACCTGCATGTGCTTTCGCAAAAGACCCGCTACGCCATCCGGGCGATGCAGCATCTGGCCGACCATCATGGACAGGCGCCCATCCAGCTTGCCCAGATCGCCGAGGCGCAGAACATCCCGCCAAAGTTTCTGACGACGATCCTGTCCGAACTGTCACGGCTCGGCCTCGTCGAATCGCATCGCGGCAAGGATGGCGGCTACCGGCTGGCGATCCCGCCCATCGACATCACCTATGGCGACCTGATCCGTCTGATGCGCGGGTCGCTCGCGCTCGTCCCCTGCGCCAGCCGCTTCGCGCATGAAAAGTGCAACAATTGCCTTGAGGAAGGGGAATGCCGCACCCGCGCGCTGATGCTTCAGGTGCGCGACCGGACAGCCGATCTTCTTGATTCCATCCGGCTGTCGGACAGGATCGACCCCGTTCCCGCGATGTCTGAATAAAAGCAGCGTTACCGAACAGGGTGAGAAGCTGGGCCTTGGGCGCGGCAAGGCAAACTTGTCGCCGACCCTATTGTCAACTGAATTGGTTGAGAATAAGAGGAGGGCGCGGCATGGGTGCCGCTGCCACGGAGATCCGCATGCCAAGATCCTCTCCTTCCAGCCTGCCCAACGGCGCTGATCTGTCGGAGCATCTCAAGATGGTTGCCGACGCGCTCGCGACGCTTCGCTTCGGCGTGATCCAGCTGACGATCCACGACGGTCGGCCGGTACAGATCGACATCACCGAACGGCGGCGCTTCGCGCAATAACCACCGGCCAGAACCGAACCCTCGCCAACGCTCCCATGGCGTGCAGACCGGACCTCCGGATGCAAGGCTCCCTTACGAAAGGACCCTCAATGCATCCGTCATCCTTCCGGTCGCGCAGCGGCCGCTTTCGCCGTGTCGAGCCCAGGCTGGCACTGATCCCGCTCACGCTGATGGCGATCCCCGCGTTCGCCCAGGAACCGCAGGCCGCACCCGCGCCCACAAGCGCAGAGGAAAGCCAGTTCAGCCGTGGCGAGGTCATCGTCGTGACCGCCCGCCGCCGCGCCGAAACCGCTCAGGAAGTGCCGCTGGCGATCTCCGTCATTCGCGGCGACTCGATCGAAGCGACCGGCAACTTCAACGTCGTGAAGCTGCAGCAGCTCGCCCCGACGCTTCAGGTCTACACCTCCAACCCGCGCAACACGTCGGTGAACATCCGCGGCCTCGGCGTGCCGTTCGGGCTGACCAGCGACGGGTTCGAGCAGGGCGTCGGCATCTATGTCGATGACGTCTATAATTCGCGTGTCGCCGCGGCGACGTTCGACTTCCTTGATGTCGCTCAGGTCGAGGTGCTGCGCGGCCCGCAAGGGACGCTTTACGGCAAGAACACCACCGCCGGCGCGATCAACATCACCACCAACCAGCCGACCTTCGAGTTCGAGGGCCGCGCCGAAGTGACGGCGGGCAACCTCGGCTACAAGCAGGGCAAGGCGGCGATTTCCGGCCCGCTGTCAGACACGCTCGCCGCGCGAATCGCGGTCGCGACGACCAGCCGCCGCGGAACGATCTACAACGTGCTGACGCAGCGCTGGATCAACGAACAGGACAATCTGGGCCTTCGCGCGCAGCTTCTGTTCAAGCCCAACGACGATCTGAGCATAACCCTGGCGGGCGACTATAGCCGGCAGGACCCCGAATGCTGCGGCACCGTGTTCGTCCGCACCGGAACCACGCAGCGCGCGGCGAATCGCCAGTATGACGCGCTGGTCAACGCCATCAACGCCGCCAATCCGGGTCGGAACTATCAGGTGCCGAGCCGCAATCCCTATGATCGCCTGACCGACCTCGACAGCAATCTGAACGCTGGCAACAAGATCGGCGGCGCATCGCTGCGCGTGAAGTGGGATGTCGGCCCCGGAACGCTGACATCGGTCACCGCATGGCGCTTCTGGGACTGGAAGCCGGAGAACGACCGCGACTTCACCGGCTTTGCTATCGTCTCGCGCTCGCAGAACCCGTCGCAACAGGACCAGTACAGCCAGGAATTCCGCTACAACTACGATAGCGACAGCATCGATTTCGTCGTCGGCCTTTACGGCTTCAAGCAGCGGATCGACACGCAGGGTACCGAGCAGCAGGGTTCCGACGCCAGCCGCTGGAGCCTGACCAACGCGACGCAGATCACCAACAACATCCTCAACGGCCTCACTGCCACGAACTCGCAGTATCTGAAGAGCGACAGCGCGGCGCTGTTCGGCCAAGTCAGCTGGAAGGTCACGCCCGAACTGACGATCCAGCCGGGCGCGCGGATCAACTATGACAAGAAGTCGGGCTTCTACAGCCGCGTGGTGACCGACGGCGCTGGCAACATCGTCCGTTGCAACCCCGTCCCGGCCACGGGATCGGTGCTCGCGGCGCAGTGCGGCATCTATCAGGACCAGACCACCAACCCGTCGGACAGCGAGTGGAACTTCACCTACGATCTCAACGTCAACTACAAGATCGCCCGTGATATTCTCGCCTACGCGACCTATGCCAAGAGCTTCAAGACGATCGGCATCAACCAGAATGGCCTGCCGCTCAATTCGACCACAAACCTGCCCGATCTCAGCACCGGCACGGTGAAGCCCGAATCGGTCCAGCATTTCGAGATCGGTCTGAAGACGCAGTTCTGGAACCGGCTCGCAACCTTCAACATCAGTGCTTTCCGTACCGAGATTGAGGACTTCCAGGCAACGGTGAACAGCGGCCAGTTCGGCACGGTGCGCGGCTATCTCGCCAATGCCGACAAGGTGCGGTCGCAGGGCGTCGAAGCGGACTTCAAGATTCGCACGAGCGACCGTTTCACCGCCTATGCCAATGCGGCCTACACCGACGCCAAATATGTGAAGTTCACCAACGCGCCCTGCCCGCCCGAACTGTCGGGCGGCACGCTGGTCGCGGCGAACGGCAGCCAGCAGCCCGGTCCGGCCGGGGTCGCAGGTTCGCTCAGCCCCCGCCAGTGCGACATTTCGGGCCAGGGCTTGCCCGGCGTGTCCAAGTGGGCCTTCTCCTACGGCGCGGAGTATAACATCCCCGCCAACCTGCTCGACAAGGACGGTCAGGTTTATGTGGGCGTCGATGGCAATTACCGGTCGCGCTGGAATTCCAACGCATCGCCCTCGATCTACACGAATGTGAGAGGCTATGCGCTGACCAACTTCCGTGCGGGCTTCCGCGGCGAAGGGTTCGACGCCTTCGCTTGGGTACGCAATGCGTTCGACGTCAATTATATCGACTTGCTTCAGGTCGCGCCCGGCAATACGGGCCTGATCGCCGGACAGCCCGGCGATCCCCGGACATGGGGCGGCACGATCAAGTTGAGTCTCTGATTTTCCTTCATCCCTCCTGAGCAGAGAGGACTGCCTCATGTTCGACATCGGTTTGAGCTTCGCCGACATTGCGCCCTTCATCGCGGTTGGACTCGTCGCGCAGCTGATCGACGGCGCACTTGGAATGGCGTTCGGCGTCATTTCGCAGACAATGCTGGTCAGCCTGCTCGGCGTTCCGCCGGCCACGGCGTCGGCCAGCACGCATCTGGTGGAGATTTTCACCACCGGAACGTCGGGTGCCAGCCATATCTGGCACCGCAACGTCGACTGGGGGCTGTTCTGGCGGCTCGTCCCGTTCGGCGTGTTGGGAGGGGTGACGGGAGCCTATCTGCTGTCGAACATCGATGCCTCGGCGGCGCGCCCGTTCGTCATGCTGTATCTGACGGGCATCGGCTTCTATCTGCTGTTCCGTGCGATCCGCATGTCGAAGCCGCGCTTTGAGGATCCGCGTTTCACGCGCCCGCTCGCGGTGATCGGCGGCTTTCTCGACGCGGCGGGAGGCGGCGGCTGGGGGCCGGTGGTGACATCCAACCTCCTCATCCAGGGCGGCAACCCCGCCAAGGTGATCGGCACCGTCAACAGCGCCGAATTCCTGCTGGCGCTCACCGTCTCGATCTCCTTCATCGCCACGCTTGGCCTCGCGGCATTCAGCGCGGCGACGGTCGGCCTGATCATCGGCGGCGTGGTGGCCGCGCCCTTCGGCGCGTATCTCGCCAAGCGCATCGCCCCGCGCACGCTGCTGCTAGCGGTGTCGATCGTGCTGATCGTGACGAGCCTGTTCAGCATCGCCAAGGCCTGGAACTTCATCTAACCCCCGGCGGCGGGCCGCGCGCCCGCCAGCCGCCCGTCATATGTCGAGTGGCAGCGCCGTCGTCGTCTTGATCGCGGACAGCACGACGACCGAATTCACGTCCTGAATATCGGGGAGCTGCGACAGCTTCTCGAAGAAGAAGCGCTCATAAGCGGCGGTATCGCGCGTCATGATGCGCAGCATGAAATCGAAATTGCCCAGCAGGACATAGCAGTCGAGAACCTCCGGAAACTGCCGAACCGCATCGGCGAAGCCCGCCAGGTTCGAGCGCCCGAGTGCGGTCAGCTTCACCTGCGCGAACACATGGGTCTGCAGGCCGATCTTCTCGTGATCGAGCAGGCAGACCTGCGAGCGGATATAGCCTTCCTTCTTCAGTCGCTGGATTCGTCGCCAGCAGGGCGCCTCCGACAGGCCGACCTCCGCCGCGATCGACGCGTTGGATCGCGACGCATCCTCCTGGAGCAGCGCCAGGATTCGGCGCTCGTGGACATCAAGTTCCTCTAGCAAGATTTTTCTTCCTTCGGTCCATAACGGGAAAGATTGCATCCGGCATCCCGCGCAATGCTGCCAAAATCGCAATTTTTCTACAAGGGAATTGGTGATATTCTGTGCTGCAGGAGAGAGATATGAACCGCAAGGAAAGCACGCGCGAACAGGAGCCGCGCTCCCCTTCCCCGCCGCGAGGCGTTGTCGGGCGGCCAACAGTCAGCGAGCGCCCGTCGTGATTCCCAACAGCACCGGCCTGCAAATCCCCGAACCCGCGCATCGCCCCGGCGAGCCGCCCGACTTCAGCCATGTCCGCGTGTCCGAGGCGGGCAGCGTGTCGCGCCCGCCGGTGCTGGTCGACCCCGCCGCAATCCGCGACATGGCCTTCCAGCTCATCCGTGTCCTCGCCGACGACGGCGAGGCGAAGGGGGAATGGAACCCCGCGCTTTCCCCCGACGCGCTGCTGAAAGGGTTGCGCGCGATGATGCTGACCCGCGCCTATGACTCGCGCATGGTCCGTATGCAGCGGCAGGGAAAGACAAGCTTCTACATGAAGTCGACCGGCGAGGAGGCTGTCGCCGTCGCCGCCGCCAGCGCGCTACGCCGCGACGACATGTGCTTTCCGACCTATCGCCAGCAGGGCATTTTGATCGCGCGCGACTGGCCGATCGTCGACATGATGAACCAGGTTTATTCGAACAGCCGCGACCGCCTGAAAGGGCGGCAGATGCCGATCATGTACTCGACGCGCGAGGGCGGCTTCTTCTCGATCTCGGGCAATCTGGGGACTCAGTACAGCCAGGCGGTCGGCTGGGCGATGGCGGCGGCGACCGACCGCGATCCGCGCATCTCGGCGGGCTGGATCGGCGAGGGCGCAACGGCGGCGGCCGACTTCCACCACGCGCTCACCTTCGCCAGCGTGTATCAGGCGCCGGTCATCCTCAACATCGTCAACAACCAGTGGGCGATCTCCTCCTATTCCGGGATCGCGGGCGGAGAACGGACGACCTTCGCCGCGCGCGGCCTCGGCTACGGCATCCCTTCGCTGCGGGTCGACGGCAACGACTTCCTTGCGGTGTATGCCGTGACCGCCTGGGCTGCCGAGCGCGCCAGATCAGGGGGCGGGCCGACGGTGATCGAGCTGTTCACCTACCGTTCCGAAGGGCATTCGACGTCGGACGATCCGACGCGCTACCGCCCGTCGGCGGAAGCCGCGGCCTGGCCGCTGGGCGACCCCGTCGAGCGACTGCATCGCCACCTCGTCGCCGCCGGCCTGTGGTCCGACGACCAGCACGAGGCACTCGGCAAGGAACTGGAGGCCGAGGTGCGCGAGGCGGGCCGTCTGGCCGAAAGCTACGGGACGCTCAAGGACGGCGACCGCCCGTCGCCAGCGACGATGTTCGAGGACGTGTTTCGCGAGATGCCGTCGCATCTCGTCGCGCAACGCGCCAAGGCGGGGCTGTGACCATGGCGTCGATGAGCATGATCGAGGCGATCAACAACGCGATGGACATCGCGCTCGCCAACGACCCGAGCGTGATGATCTTTGGCGAGGATGTCGGCTATTTCGGCGGCGTCTTTCGCGCCACCGACAAGCTTCAGGCGCGCCATGGCAAGGAACGCGTGTTCGACACCCCGATCGCCGAGGGCGGCATATTGGGCGTCGCCGTCGGCATGGGCGCCTATGGCAAGCGCCCCGTCGTCGAGATCCAGTTCGCCGACTATATCTATCCCGCCGCCGACCAGCTGATCTCCGAGGCGGCGCGGCTTCGCTATCGCAGCGGCGGGGAATGGTGGTCGCCGATCACGGTGCGATCGCCTTATGGCGGCGGCATCTACGGCGGCCAGACTCACAGCCAGTCGCCCGAAGGCATCTTCACCCATGTCGCGGGCCTGAAGACGGTGATCCCGTCCAACCCCCACGACGCCAAGGGGCTGCTGATCGCGGCGATCGAGGATGACGACCCGGTGCTCTTCTTCGAGCCCAAGCGTCTCTACAACGGTCCCTTCGACGGCTATCACGACCGGCCGGTGCGAAGCTGGGCCGGGCATCCCGATGCCGAGGTGCCCGAAGGCCATTATACCGTGCCGCTGGGCAAGGCGCGCGTGGCGCGGCGGGGCGATGACCTGACGATCCTCGCTTATGGCACGATGGTCCATGTCGCGCTCGTTGCGGCGGAGGAAACGGGCGTTGACGCGGAGGTGATCGACCTCAGGACGCTGGTGCCGCTCGACCTCGACACGATCGTCGCCTCGGTCACCCGCACCGGCCGCTGCGTGGTCGTCCACGAGGCGACGCGGACCAGCGGGTTCGGCGCGGAACTCGCCGCGCTGGTGCAGGAACATTGCTTCTTCGCGCTTGAGGCCCCCGTGGAACGCGTGACGGGGTGGGACACGCCCTATCCTCACGCGTTCGAATGGGAATATTTCCCCGGCCCCGCGCGCGTCGGCGAAGCCCTCAAGCGGACGATGAGCATCTGATGAGCGAATATAACTTCAAGCTGCCCGACATCGGCGAAGGCATCGCACAGGCCGAGATCGTGGCATGGCATGTGAGCGTCGGCGACTTGGTGTCGGAGGACCAGCCGATCGTCGACATGATGACCGACAAGGCGACGGTCGAGATCGAGTCGCCCGTCGCCGGCAGGGTGCTGCGACTGGCAGGCGAGGCGGGCGATCAGGTGCCGATCGGATCGGTACTGATGGTGCTCGAGATCGAGGCGGGGAATAACGCGCCCGAAGAGGCGCCATCCGCTCCACCGCCTGCCGAGGACGTGCCCTTGCCCGAGGAAGAGCAAGAGGAAGCGGAAGACGACCGGGAAGACGAGGCAGAGGAGGCACCGCCCCCTGCTCCGGTCTCGTCCCCCCCTGCCGCCGCCGCTGCATCCGCCCCGGTTGTGGCATCCCCCGCCGTCCGCGCGCGCGCGAAGGCGCTTCACGTCGACCTCAGCCACGTGAAGACGTCGGACGGCCGCGTCCGTCACAGCGACCTCGACGCCTATCTGCTCTACAATGCGGGCCAGGGATATGGCGTGCCCGGCGCCGGAAGCGTCCGCGCCGACGAGACGGTCAAGGTCATCGGCCTGCGCCGCCGCATCGCCGACAACATGGCCGCGTCCAAGCGGCACATCCCCCATTTCGCCTATGTCGAGGAAGTCGACGTGACCGAGCTGGAGGCGGCGCGCGCCGAGCTGAACGCCGCGCGTGGCGACCGGCCGAAGCTGACCCTGCTCCCGCTGCTGATCAGCGCGATCTGCCGGACCGTCCCCGACTTCCCGATGATCAACGCGCGCTATGATGACGAGGCGGGGATCGTCACGCGGCACGGCAGCGTCCATCTGGGGATCGCCACCCAGACCCCCGCCGGGCTGATGGTCCCCGTGATTCGCGACGCGCAGAATGCCAGCCTGTGGCAGCTCGCAGGCGAGATCGCGCGACTCGCCGACGCGGCGCGGTCGGGCAAGGCGCGGTCGGAGGAGCTGAGCGGATCGACCCTCACCATCACCTCGCTCGGCCCGCTGGGCGGCATCGCGACAACGCCCGTCATCAACCGGCCCGAGGTCGCGATCATCGGTCCCAACCGGATCGTCGAGCGCCCGATGTTCGTCCCCGATGGCCTCGGCGGCGAGCGGATCGCCAGGCGCAAGCTCATGAACGTCTCGATCAGTTGCGACCATCGCGTCGTCGACGGCTGGGATGCCGCGAACTTCGTCCAGGCCATAAGAGCCCTGCTGGAACATCCCGTCCGCTTGCTCGTCTGACGGGCCTGTCCCGCGTTCCCGGCTTTTCTTTGATCCGGGCCTGATCCATGAATTGGGCGCACATGCCACCTGCCAAGGACCATCCATGACTCGCACCGCTCGCCTGCCTCTCTCCGCCATGATCCTCATGCTCGCCGCCGCACCGGCCGTCGCGAACGAGGGCATGTGGATGCCGGGCCAGACGCGCGAGATCGGCGCGGCGATGCGCGCCGACGGGCTGGAGATCGACCCGGCGCAGCTCGGCCGGCTCGACGCCGCGCCGCTCAACGCCATCGTCTCGCTCGGCGGCTGCTCGGCCGCGTTTCTCAGCCCGGAGGGGCTGGTCGCGACCAACCATCACTGCGTGCTCGGATCGATCCAGTACAACAGCAAGGCGGGACAGGACTATCTGACCGACGGCTTTCTCGCGAAGCAGGCTGGCGACGAACTGCCCGCCGCGCCGGGCAGCCGCGTCTATGTCATCGAGGATCTGCGCGACGTCACCGCCGCGATGATGAAGGGCGTCACCGCGCGGCTCGACGGCCTGGCGCGGTACGAGCGGCTCGACGCCAACCGCAAGGCGCTGATCGCCGCGTGCGAGAAGCAGCCCAACCGCCGCTGCGACGTGCGGCCCTATTATGGCGGCGCGTCCTATTATCTTCAGCAGCAGCTGGAGATTCAGGACGTGCGGCTGGTCTATGCGCCCGCGCTGGGCATCGGCAATTTCGGCGGCGAAACCGACAACTGGATGTGGCCGCGCCACACCGGCGATTTCGGCTTCTACCGCGCCTATGTCGGGCCGGACGGATCGTCGCGTCCCTATGCGACCGACAATGTGCCCTATCGCCCCAAGAGCTGGCTGAAGATCGCCAGCCAGGGCGTCAAGGACGGCGACTTCGTGATGGTCGCGGGCTTCCCCGGAGTCACCAACCGGCTGCGCACGGCGGAGGAAGTACGATTCAACTTCGCCGACTATGAACCGTTGTGGCAGCGCCTTTTGACCGACTATTCGGACCAGATCGTCCGCGCGACCGCCGGCGACCGCGAGGCGCAGATCCGCTATGCCTCGATCCTGCAGGGCGCGGAAAACTACAAGAAGAAGCTGGCGGGCGACATCGCCGGCGCCGACGCCATCGGCCTCGACGCCCGCAAGGGCGCGGAGGAAAAGGCCTATCGCGACTGGGTCGCCGCCGACACCGCCCGGCAGCGCCGCTATGGCCCCGCTATCGCCGCGCTGGACGCGGTGGTGGCCGAGAACAACACAGCCTCGCTCCAGGGGCTTCGCAAGGCGCTGCTCAACCGCGCGCAGCTCCTGTCCTCGGCGCGCACGCTCTATCGCTGGGCCAAGGAGCGCGACAAGCCCGACAGCGCGCGCGAGGCGGGCTATCAGGAACGCGACCGAAGGCTGATGATCGACCGGTTGCGGCAGGTCGAGCGCCGTTTCCTCCCCGCCGTCGATGCCCGGCTGTTCGCAGCCGCGCTCGAGGAATATCGCCAGCTTCCCGAGGGCGACCGCGACGCCGCGTTCGAGAAGGCGCTCGCCGCCATCGGCATGGAGCGGCTCTACGCCGACACGAAGCTGGGCGACACGACGACTCGCCTCGGCTGGCTCGACCGTCCCGCTTCGGCATTCGAGGCATCGGACGATCCCTTCATCAAGCTCGCCATCGCGCTCTACCCGGGCGACATGGCGGCGGAACGGCTGGAAAAGGAACGCTCCGGCCGCACTCAGGCGGCGCGCGCGACCTATATGCAGGGCCTGCTCGCCTGGCGTGCATCGCTGGGCCAGCCGGTCTATCCCGACGCCAACGGCTCGCTTCGACTCACCTGGGGCAAGGTGACCGGCCGGGCGCGCGACGGCCAGATCTGGACGCCCTTCACCACCGCCGAGGGGCTGCTCGCCAAGCATACGGGCAAGGGTGAGTTCGACGCGCCCGACGCCGCGATCGCGGCCATCAAGGCCAAGGATTATGGCGCCTATGCGTCACAGGAGCTGGGCACGCTGCCGGTCGACTTCATGTCGACGGTCGACATCACCAACGGCAATTCGGGCTCCTCGACGCTCAACGCGCGCGGCGAGTTCGTCGGGCTGGCGTTCGACGGCACGCTCGACGGTGTGATTTCCGACTGGGCCTATGCCGCCGACCGCAACCGCACGATCCATGTGGACAGCCGGTTCATGCTGTGGACGATGGACAGGATCGACGGCGCCGACCGGCTGCTGGAGGAAATGGGGGTCATGCCCGCAGCGGGTTGACGCGCCGCCGCCGGTCAGGCAGCGGCGGCGCGTCGCCCAGGCGCGCCGGGCCGCTCTATGGCGGTGGTACGGCGCATCCCCTCCGGATGAATGACGTGCTGCGGTCGCGTTTCGACGTTGCGCGTGCGGAAGGCAGAGACGAGCTCGCTCAGCCGCGTCGCCTCGTCAGCGAGGCTCTGGGTCGCGGCGGTCGATTGCTCGACCATCGCGGCATTCTGCTGGGTCATGCGGTCCATGTCGGACACGGCGCGATTGACCTCGATCAGATGGCTCGCCTGCGCCTCGGCGACGCCTGCGATTTCGGTCATCCGGTCGTTGATGGCGCCGAATTCGGACACCAGGTCTTCCAATATCGTGCCGGTGCCGCCGACGAGATCGACGCCAGAACGCACTTCCTGCGAGCTGGCGGTGATCAGGTCGGTGATCGTTCGGGCGGCATCGGTACAGCGCTGCGCCAGCGCCCGCACCTCGCCCGCCACGACAGCAAAGCCGCTGCCGGCGGAGCCCGCCCGCGCCGCCTCGACCCCGGCATTGAGCGCCAGCAGATTGGTCTGGAAGGCGATGCCGTCGATGACCGCGATGATCTGCGCGATTTCGGTTGAGGATCGCTCGATCGCCGCCATTGCCGCGATCGCCTGCCGCACCACGTCGCCGCCTTCGGTCGCCTTGCCGTGCGCCCGCCCGATCAGGCCCTTCGCCTCTGCGGCGCCCTCGGCCGTGTCGGCGACGCCGCGAGTCACGGTGTTCATCGTCATCGCGGTCGTCGCCAGGCTGTTCGCCTGCACCTCGTTGCGGTGCGCAAGGTCGGTGGAGGCCGCGCGCAGGTCGGCGAGGCTGCGCATCAGACTGCTCGCCCCGACGCGCACGGTGCCGATCGACCCCGCGAGCGATGAGACCGCCTGATTGAAATCAGTGCGCAACGCCTCATACTCGGGAGCAAAGGGCTCGACGATCCGATGTTCGAGATTGCCCTTCGCAAGATGCGCAAGCGCCGTCGTGAGCGCCTCCACCACGCGTTTCTGTTCTGCCTCGGCAGCGCGTTTCGCCACGCCGGCGACACGGAAGGTCTCGGCCGCGCGGCAGATCTCGCCGATCTCGTCGGCGCGCTCGCTGCCCCGGACCGGCTCCTCGAGATCGCCCTCGGCCATCCGGTGAAGCACCGCCGACGTTTCCAGCAACGGTTTGACCACGCGCCGCGAAATCAGCGTCGCGGCCATCGCCACCACCCCTGTCACGGCGGCCACCAGCAGGCCGAGCACGACGAGCGAAACCGTCATCATCCGGTCGGTATGAGCGGCATGGCTCTCGCGAAAGGCATTGGACTGGTTCACCAGCTTCAGCACGTCCTCATGCTGGCTGAGATACAGCGGCTCCAGGGTGGCCCTGTGGATCGCCCGAGCGCGCGCCACGTCGCCCGCGTTGATGGCCGGCAGGAATTCCTCGTTGACCGCCTTCCAGAAGGCTTCGGCCTCACCGATCGTCCGGTCGGTCTGCGGTCGCACCTCGTCGGGCAACGGCGCCGTCTTCCAGTAGGCGCGCCGCGCGATGGCCTCGGCCTCCAGTTCCTTGAGGCGGCCATGAGTCCACCGCGCCGACGGCTCCTCGAGCATCAACGTGGTGAGCAGAAAGGGCTCCACGACGAAAGCGGGGGGTGGCAATATGTCCGCAAGCAACTCATCCTGCAGCGAATCCACCCGGTCGATCGGACCTTCGAGACGAATCTGCGCGGTCAGGAACGCCCCGAGCGCGACTGCGGCGGCAATGACCAGCAGCACCAGCCGTACGCCCTTTCTTGCCTGCTCCTCGATCATGGCTACCCCTCACTTTTTCTAGTGACCCGGATTATGCGGCCGATCGCTTAACAAGGTCTTCACTATGTCGAGCCAAAGAATCCACATTGGACCATTGCGCGCCCGGGCGATTCGCCCACTCCATCCCCCACCCGACGGAACGATTTGCGCCACCCTGCGTTGCGGGGAAGGTTGTGCGTTTTTGGGGGACGCCTGAGCAAGGTCGTTGCTGGCGCAGCATGGCTCCGGGCCTTGCCGAGGGTGAATGATGACGCCGGTTTGGCCTGAAGAACAGCCTCTGCCCGATTTTCTCTCTCCCGGGGGCGAACTGGCGCGACGAATTGCGCGGCATGACTGGAATTCAACCCCAATCGGACCAATTGGCGACTGGCCCTCCAGCCTGAAGCACACCATCAGCCTGATGCTGCCGAGCCCCGTGCCCATGGTGCTGCTGTGGGGCGACCAGGGCGTCATGATCTACAACGATGCCTATTCGCTGTTCGCGGGCGGGCGCGACAGCCGCCTGCTCGGCTCGAACGTGCGCGAAGGCTGGGACGAGGTTGCCGATTTCAACGATCATGTGATGCGCGTCGGGCTGGCGGGGGGCACCCTCAGCTATCGCAACCATGAGCTGACGCTGCATCGCGACGGGCGCCCCGAACAGGTTTGGATGAACCTCGATTATTCGCCGGTACGCGGTGAGGACGGGCGCCCGGCCGGGGTGATCGCGATCGTCGTTGAGACCAGCGACGCCCAGCGCGCGCGCGCGGCGCTGGAGGAGAGCGAGACCAAGCTGCGCTTCCTCGACGATCTGGGCCTGGCATCTGCTGAATGCCGCGACGCCGAACAGGTGCTGGCGATCACGACGCGCATGACGGCGGAGCATCTGGGCCTGTCGAACTGCGCCTATGCCGACATGGACGAGGATCAGGACGGCTTCACGATCCGCGGCGACTGGCACGCGCCGGGTTCGCCCTCGATCGTCGGGCACTACAGCCTCGCCGATTTCGGCACGCTCGCGGTTCGCGAACTGCGCGCGGGGCGGCCGCTGATCGTCAACGACAGCCTGGCCGAACTGGCCCCGCATGAGGCGAAGACGTTCCGCGACATCGGCATCGCCGCGACCATCTGCATGCCGCTGGTCAAGGACGGGCGGCTGACGGCGCTGATGGCCATTCACGACCGCGTCCCGCGCCACTGGTCGGATTATGCGCTGAGCCTGATGTCCGAGGTGACGGAGCGATCATGGGCGCATGTGCAGCGGGTCGGGGCCGAGCGGGTCCTGCGCGAGCGCGAGGCGCACCATCGCCAGATCCTCGACAGCGCGGTCGATTACGGGATCGTCGCCACCGATCGCGACGGCATGGTGACGCTGTGGAACCAGGGCGCGGCGACCATCCTCGGCTGGAGCGAGGCCGAAATGCTCGGCCAGCCGATGGATGTCTTCTTCACGCAGGAGGACCGCGACTCCGGCAAGCCCGCGTCCAAACGCCGCGAGGCGCTGGAGGCCGGCCGCGCACACGACGCACGCTGGCACGTCCGCAGATCGGGCGAGCGCTTCTGGGGGCTGAGCGAGATGACCCCGCTCCGCAACGCGGCGGGCGACGCCATCGGCTTCGTCAAGCTGATCCGTGACAGGACCGATGAGCACCGGGCGCAGGAAGCGCTGCGCGCCAGCGAGGACCGCCTCCGCCGCGCCGAGGCGGCCGGCGGCGTCGGCCTGTTCTCCGTCGATATCGATGAGAGGCTGGTCGGCGGCACGCAGGCGTTCTTTCGGATCTTCGGCCTCGATCCTCGCGAAAGCCTCTCGACCGATGCGCTTGAGAGACTGGTGGTCGAGGAAGATCGTCACATCGTCTCGGACGACCCGGGGCGCCGCACGGGGAAGAGCCCGCTCGATGTGGAATATCGCATCCGCAAGGCGGACACCGGCGAGGAACGGATCGTCGCCCGCAAGGGCGAGTATGAATATGACAGCGATGGGAAGCCCGTCCGACTGGTCGGCGTGGTTCAGGATATTACCGACCGCCGCCGCATCCAGTCGGCGCTTCGCAAGAGCGAGGCACAGTTCAGCACGCTCGCGCAGAACATGCCGGCACAGGTCTGGACCGCGCGCGCCGACGGCATGCTCGACTGGCTCAATGAGCGCGTCTACGCCTATTGCGGCACGGAACCGGGCGGCCTCGAAGGCGAAGGCTGGGCCGCGATCGTCCACCCCGATGATCTCGACGAGGCGAACCGGCGCTGGTCGCGCTCCGTCTCCACCGGCGAGACCTATGAGATCGAGTTCCGCCTTCGCAGCCGGACGGGCGACTATCGCTGGTTCCTGGGGCGCGCACTCCCGCTGTTCGATGCCGGGGGCGCGATTTCTGCCTGGATCGGCACCAACACCGATATCGACGCGCAGAAACAGGCGGAGGCTGCCTATGCGCAGGATCGCGACCGGCTGTGGACGATCAGCCAGGACCTGATGCTCGTCTGCGATTTCGATGGCGTCATCACTGCGGTCAACCCGTCGGCGGAACGGATGCTGGGCTGGTCCGAGGGGGAGATGGTCGGCCAGACGATCGCGGACTTCGTTCACCCCGACGACATCGAGTATACGGCGCGCGAGATCGCGAGCCTGAACTCGGGCGCCACCACCTTCGCTTTCGAGAACCGCTACCGAACCCGGTCCGGCGACTACCGCCTGCTCGCCTGGACGGCAGTGCCCGACAACAGCCGCATTCACGCGATCGGCCGCGACATCACCGAGCAGCGCGCGATCGAGGACGCGCTTCGCCAGAGCCAGAAGATGGAAGCGGTGGGCCAGCTGACCGGCGGCATCGCGCACGACTTCAACAATCTGCTCCAGGGCATTTCGGGCAGCCTGGAGATCATGCAGAACCGGCTGGCGCAGGGGCGCACTGCGGACCTGTCGCGCTGGCTGACGGGCGCCAAGACATCGGCGGAACGCGCGGCCGCCCTCACGCATCGGCTGCTCGCCTTCTCGCGCCGGCAGCCGCTCGACCCGCGCCCGGTGCGCGCCAACCCGCTCGTCGCCTCGATGGAGGACATGCTGCGCCGGACACTGGGCGAGCGGGTCGAGCTGGAACTGGTGCTGGCGGGCGGATTGTGGCTGACGCGCTGCGACCCCAATCAGCTCGAAAGCGCCATCCTCAACCTTGCGATCAACGCGCGCGACGCGATGCCGGACGGCGGCACGCTGACCATCGAGACGCGCAACGCACATCTCGACAACCTCTATGCAGCGCGCGAGCGCGACGTGAAGCCGGGGCAATATGTCTGCATCTGCGTCACCGACACGGGCACGGGCATGTCGAAGGAGACGATGGCGCGCGCGTTCGAGCCCTTCTTCACCACCAAGCCGATCGGCCAGGGCACGGGGCTGGGGCTGTCGATGATCTATGGCTTCACCCGCCAGTCGGAGGGCTATGTCCGGATCTATTCCGAAGAGGGCAAGGGCACCACGATCAAGCTCTATCTGCCGCGCTATCGCGGCGAGGACGATAGCGTTGAGGTCGCGTCCGGGCTGCAACAGGCGCCGGGCAGCGACAACAGCGAGGTCGTGCTGGTGGTCGAGGACGAACCCGTCGTTCGCGGGCTGATCGTCGAGGTGCTGACCGCGCTGGGCTATCGCGCGCTGGAGGCGGCCGACGGCCCGACCGGACTGGAGATATTGCAGTCACGGCGACGGATCGACCTGCTCGTCACCGATATCGGCCTGCCGGGCCTCAACGGCCGCCAGGTCGCAGACGGCGGGCGCCTGTCACGGCCCGACCTCAAGGTGCTGTTCATGACCGGCTATGCCGAGAATGCGACCTTTGCCTCCGGCTTCCTCGATCCCGGCATGGCGATGATCACCAAGCCCTTCGCGATGGACGTGCTTGCGACGCGCATCCGCGAAATCATAGAGGGCTGAGGCGCTCACCACGGACCGCAGAATGACGATCGACACGCCCCTGCGCCTCGCCTGGCTGTTCCTCCTTGCAATCGCCTGCTCGGCGGGGGCCAGCGTCGAGGCGTTCGCCCGTGCCTGGCATGTCGATGCCGTGGCGGGAGACGACGGCAACGACGCCCGCACCGCCGCCACCGCCTGGCGCAGCCTGAGCCGGCTGAACCGGGCGCGGCTGCGGCCGGGGGACGAGGTGCTGCTCGCGCCGGGATCGGTCTGGACCGAGCCCCTGCTGGTCACGCACTCCGGGCGCCGGCGAAAGCCCATCGTCATCCGCCCGGCGCTGCCCGGACCGCGACCGCGAATCGACGCCGGCGGCGTGTCGGATCATGGCGTCGCGATCCGCAACGCCGAATATGTCGAGCTGAGCGGGATCGAGGTCACCAATGACGGACCGCCCGGACCGGCGCGCATCGGCGTGCTGGTGGCGGCGGAGAATGCCGGCGTGGTACGGGGCATCGCGCTTCGCGACCTCTACATCCACGACGTGCGCGGCACCAACGCGCGCAAGGACAATGGCGGCATCGTGTTCCGCGCGCTCGGCCCCACGCTGCCGACCCGGTTCGAGGGGATCACGATCGAGCGTAACATCATCTGGCGAGTCGACCGCTCGGGCATCGCCGGCATCAGCGACCAGGTCACGCGCGCCAACTGGTTTCCGAGCCGGGGCGTGGTCATCCGCGACAATTATCTCGACGACATCGGCGGCGACGGCATCGTACCGCGCGGCACCGACGGGGCACTGGTCGAGCACAATATCGTCTATCGCGCCGCACGCCGCGCCCCCGGATACAATGTCGCGATCTGGCAGTGGAGCACCGACAACACGCTGATCCAGCTCAATGAGGCGGCGTTCACCAACGGGCGCTGGGACGGGCAGGGATTCGATTCCGACTTCAACTCGCGCGGGACCACCATCGCCTATAATTTCAGCCACGACAATGACGGCGGCTTCGTGCTGATCTGCTCGCCCGCGCCGGTGGCGTCGAGCAACATCGGCAATATCGGCACGATCGTACGCGACAATGTCAGCCGCAACGACGGCGCGCGGATATTCCAGCTTTCGGGGCAGATCCGGCATGTGTCGATCGAGCGCAATGTCGTGCACGTGCCCGCCGGCAAGGATGTCCAGATGGTCGCCGCGACCGAATGGCAGGGCTGGGCGAGCGACGTGCGCTTCGCGGGCAACCTGTTCGCCGTCGAGGGCACCGCCCGCTATGGCCATGAGGTGCGCCGCGAGGGGCCGGACTACATCCTCGGACCGGGATTTCCGGTCACGGGTCCGGTGCATTTCGAAGGCAACATGTTTCTGGGCGGCCATGTCGATCCGCCGCAGGATGCGACCGGTATCGTCAGGGCCGACTATCGCGCGGCGGAGGCCGACTGGGCGGTGCCGACCTTCGACCCCGCGCGGCCGGAGGATTTCGGATCGTATATCGTGGTCCACCGGGCATGGATGACGGGGATGCTGGCGCGAGAACTCGGCCGCCCGGTGGAGCTGCTCACCCCCCGCCGTGCCAACCTGGCGGAGGCGCGCTGAGGCTTCAGGCCGCCGTCCGCCGATCGCTGGACACGCGGATCGGGGTCCGACCAATCCGCATCGCGAGCCCCTCCGGTTGGGCAAGGGTCAGGCGGCCCGAGGCGAGCCGCAGTTCCTCCGCCCGCCGCAGCGACTGGAGAGAGCGGTTGACGTGAACCGACGTCATTCCCAGCGTGTCGCCCAGCATCTCCTGGGTGACGGGCAGCGCGTAGCTGTCCGCCGTCGCGGTGCCCGACAGCCGCAGCCGCTCGAGCAGTTCCAGGAACAGGTCGCACAGCCGTTCGCGCGCGTTCATCCTCCCCAGGCGGACGATGGCAGCCGCCATATAGGCGTCGTCGAGCGCCTGGCTCATCGCATAGGCGGCGTCGAGCGCCGATCCGGGCGGCGCCCGGGGCGCGAAGCAATAGCTGGCAGGGGAAATCGCGACGATGCTGCACGACGCGCAGGGGTCGGCATGGCGGTCGAGCCCGAACAGCTCGCCCGGCACGAGGAAGTTGAGGATCTGCCGCCGCCCGTCGGGCAATATCTTTACCCGCGCCGCCCAGCCGGAGAGCATAAGCAAAGGTGCGCTGACGATATCGCCCTCCCCCAACAGCTCCTGCGATTGAAAGGAGCTGGCGTAGCGGCGCCGTTCCATCGCCTGCTGAATCGCACTGACTGCGGCCTGATCCAGCGGTGCGATCCGCCGTAGCCGAAGCAACGCCGGCTGGTCGTGAGGCGCCGGGGCAGAGTGTCTCATCAGGGACATCCTCCTTTCTCGTCGCGGTCACCGGTCTTCGGTGTCCCGCCAAGGGACACTTGAATTAACGCACCTAACGCCCCATTAGGTTCCTTGCGCCCGCACTTTAATTCACGTTGCGGCAGCAACCGCTGCGGCGATCGGTCGCGAAAGGCGACCCCCAAAGCTCCCGCGCTCCGCGTGGAGGGCCTTTTCCCTTGGCCCCCGACCGGCAATTCCCTATAGGCTTGGCATGACGGAAGAAGCCGAGAAATCCCGCCCCGAGAACGCCTATGGCGCCGACAGTATCAAGGTTCTGAAGGGGCTCGACGCGGTCCGCAAACGTCCCGGAATGTACATCGGCGACACCGACGACGGGTCGGGCCTTCACCACATGGTGTTCGAGGTCAGCGACAATGCGATCGACGAGGCGCTGGCGGGTCATTGCGACCGCATCGACATCGTGCTGAACCCCGACGGGTCGGTCAGTGTGACCGACAACGGGCGCGGGATCCCGACCGGCATCCACAGGGAAGAGGGCGTTTCGGCAGCCGAGGTCATCATGACCCAGCTCCACGCCGGCGGGAAGTTCGAGAACACGTCCGACGACAATGCCTACAAGGTGTCGGGCGGCCTGCACGGCGTCGGCGTGTCGGTGGTCAACGCGCTCAGCGAATGGCTCGACCTCACCATCTGGCGCGACGGCGAGGAGCATTACATGCGCTTTCGCCATGGCGACGCCGAGGCCCCGCTGAAGGTCGTCGGCCCGGCAGGCGAGCGCAAGGGCACGCGCGTGACCTTCCTCCCCTCGCCCGCGACGTTCAAGATCGTCGAGTTCGACTTCGACAAGCTGGAACATCGCTATCGCGAGCTGGCGTTCCTGAACTCGGGCGTCCGCCTGTTCCTCACCGACGCGCGGCACGAGGAGAAGAAGACCGTCGAGCTATACTATGAGGGCGGCATCGCGGCCTTCGTGAAATATCTCGACCGCAACAAGACGCCGCTGATGCCGGAGCCGGTCGCGATCAACGGCACGCGCGACGACGTCACCATCGACGTCGCGCTGGAGTGGAACGACAGCTATTACGAAAACGTCCTCTGCTTCACCAACAACATCCCGCAGCGCGACGGCGGCACGCACCTCGCCGGCT
>CAZJCT010000025.1:0-29974 GCA_964544675.1 uncultured Sphingobium sp. | reverse complement strand
ACCTCGTCGAGAACCGCTTCGTCGGCATGAAGTCGCGCGGCATGTACGAGACGCCCGGCGGCACCATCTATCACCTCGCCCATCGCGGAATCGAGCAGCTGACGCTCGACCGGGGCGCCGCGCATCTGAAGGACGAGCTGGCGCCGCGCTATGCCGAGCTGATCTACAACGGCTTCTGGTTCAGCCCGGAGCGCGAGATGCTCCAGGCCGCCATCGACCACAGCCAGCAGACGGTTTCGGGCACCGTCCGCCTCAAGCTCTACAAGGGCGGCGTGCAGGTGGTCGGGCGCAAGTCGCCCAACAGCCTCTACAGCGAGCGCGTCGTCACCTTCGAGGACGATGCCGGCGCCTATGACCAGCGCGACGCCGAGGGCTTCATCAAGCTCAACGCTCTGCGCCTGCGGCTGTTGGGACGGCGCGGGGGCGCTTGAGCGCCCTGACCGCGCTGATCGGGGCGGAGTGGACGCCCTTTGCGCTGGCCGTGGCGATGCTGGCGGGGCTGCTGATCGGGCTCGGCAAGGGCGGTCTCGTCGGGCTGGGCACCGTGTCCACGCCGCTGCTGGCGCTCGTGGTCGGCCCGGTGCTCGCGGCCGGAGTGCTGCTGCCCGTGCTGATATCGCAGGACATTGTCAGCGTCTGGGCGTTCCGGCGAGACTGGGACCGTCGTACGGTGGCGTTGATGCTGCCCGGCGCTGTGGCCGGCGTGCTGACCGGCTGGGCGGCTGCGGAGTATCTGCCGACGCTGTCGATCATGGCCGCCCTCGGCCTCGTGTCCGTCGCCTTCGCGGGCTGGCGGCTGTCAGCCCAATGGTGGCCCGCGACGTCGCCGCATCGGCAGCTACCCGACGGGCTGGCACCGCTATTCGGCTATGCCACAGGGCTCACCAGCCAGATCGCCCATGCCGGCGCGCCGCCGTTTCAAATCTGGGCTGTGCACCGCCGAATGGCCCCGGCCATGTTCGCGGGTACCGGAGCCGTGCTGTTCGCCGTGATCAACTGGATAAAGGTTCCTGCCTATGTCGCGCTCGGCGAGCTGGATACTGCCAACCTCACCGTGGCGGCGATGCTGATCCCGGTGGCGACGATCGGGTCGTTCGCGGGAATCTTCATCGTTCGCCGCATCGACATGAAACGCTTTTCGCTGCTGGTGAACGTCCTGTTGCTGCTGACAGGCGTGAAGCTCATCTACGACGCGCTGGTCTGACGCAACCGCGCCTCACCCCGCTGCGCGGCCGGCGTGCCGTTCGGCGTCGCGGCGTCGCTTCTTTTCCATGATTGCCTTGCTTGCCTCGTCGAGGATCACGGTGTCGGCCATGACCGCGCCGCGCTCGCCGATCGGCCGGTCGGGGCCGACGGTCGAGTCCTTGAAGGTCTGGCGTTCGGCCTCGGCATTCACCTCGGCACCGATCAGCACCGCATAGGATGACAGGAACAGCCACATGAGAAATACCACGACCGCCGAGAGCGAGCCGTACGTCGCATTATAGTCGGTCAGGTTTGACGCATAAAAGCCAAAGCCCAGCGAGATCGTCACCCATAACAGGGTGGACAGAACCGATCCGACCGAAAGCCACCGCCACTTGGCCGCACGGCGATCGGGAGCGTAGCGGTAGAACATCGCGAACGTAAAGCTCACCAGTGCGCCCGCCAATACCCAGGTCGCGAGTTGTGCCAACGCCGACGCGGTGGCGCCGAGATAGTCGGTCAGGAAAATGCGGACATAGGCGAAGAGGGAAATCGCGATAATGCCGATCACCGCGACCCCGACCATTCCCACCGTTATCGCGGCCGCGACCAGTGTCGTCCGGACGATGCTGCGCGTTTCCGCTTCCTCGTAGATGATATTGAGCGCCGCGATCATCGCGGTCGCCGCGCGCATCGCGCCGTAGAGCGAAAAGAAGAGCGCCAGCGCCAGCCCGAAGCCCTGCGCCGTCTTGCTGCTGGTGACGATCGCCAGCAACTGGTCGCGCAGGATCGTCAGCACCTCCGGCGGGGCGATGCGCGCGAGCAGATCGACGCTGTCGGCCACCGTCTGCGGGTCGCCGACCAGGCCGTAGAGAAGCACGACCGATGCGATCAGCGGAACGAACGCGAGAAAGGCAAAGAAGGCGACGCCCGCCGACAACAGGCTGAGATTGTGGAAGCCGATCATCAGATAGACGCGCTTCAGGATGATCCACCATGTGCCACGCGACATATGAAACGGCGACTCGCGCTTCGCACCGGGCACGCTGTGGCTGAGCGTCTTCAGCTCGTCGTGGCTCACGGGGCGGCCATCTTCCGCCAGCGCGGCGGCGACCGCCTCGCCGCTCATCGCGCCGTTCCGGGTGATGCGACGTTGATCAGCGACGCGTTGTCGGCATTCGCCTCGGCCATCACGCGGGAGGCTTCGCGCGAGGCGGCGATCCGCTCCGACAGGTCCCGCTGCATGCTGTTGGCGTTCGCGCGAAGCTCGGCCTGCTGCGCCGCATAGCTCTCGTCGAAGTCCGGCTCCTTGTCGCAGCCCGCCAGCGCGATCAGTGGCAAGCCGATGAGAAGGAGCGGACGATGCATCAATAGTCCTTCCGGTATCTCAGCCCGACATTGGTCGTGCCCTGCGTTCCGACCTGGCTGAGCACCGACAGCGCCCTGGACAGCGCCACCTCCAGCTGGGTCGCGGTATAGCCACGGGCGTCGGTGACGATTTCCACGTAAATATCGTTGGTTATATACTGTCCGACGGCGACGGCGGTTCCACGCCCCGTCTCCTCGTCACCGCCGAGGATGCGCAGCCGATCGATCCCCGCCGACGACTGGAGGACACCGAGCGGGTTGAGCCCGCCCCCGCTTCCCCGCAGCGAGTTGAGCGAGGCGGCGAGCTGCACAGCCTGGATCGCGGACAGCTCGCCCACCGAATTGCCGAACAGGATGCGCGCCATCAGTTCGTCCTGCGGCAGCGACGGAACCGAGGTGAAGGCAATTTCCGGATTCTGCGCGCTGCCGGCGATCGTGACGTTGATCGTCACATCCTCGACATCGCCGCTCGCGACGATGCGGAGCGTCGGATTGGCGGCCGGCCCGCCGTCGAAGCGTATCCGGCCGCTTTCGAGGTTGAAGGAGCGACCGGCAAAGCCCAGCGTACCCCGGACGAGCTCGACGCCGCCGGTGATCGCAGGCGCGCCGCTGGTGCCACCGACATGGATGTCGGCCGCCCATTCGGAATTGAGCCCCATGCCGCTGACGTAGATCTGGTTGTCGGCCACCACCTGGACGTCGAGCGCCCAGTTGGACGGCACGCCCCTGATCGGCTCGGGATCGCCGGTGACCCGCTCGCGGCCGAGCGCAGGCTTGCGGCGCACGCCGCTCAGCCTCGGCACCTCGACCGATCCCTGGCGGACGATGCGGTAGCGCGTTTCGGGAAGCGTAATCCGCCCGGTGATCGTCGGCTGCTGATCGGGTCCATTGACGACGCGGATGGTGCCGGTCGCCCGCGTGGCGAGATCCTGCCCCTCGGCAAGCTGCGCATTGTCGAGCTGAAGCCCCAGCTGGATCGGGAAGCCCTGCGCCGAACTGAGCGAGACGAAACCGCTGCCGCTGATCGATCCGTCTCCGGCGCGCGCTGTCAGTTCCTGCACTTGCAGGCGGTCGTTGGTGAACCGCCCGCGAACCCGCATGCTGGTCAGCCGCGTGCCATATTGCGCGTTGGTGTAGGTCAGGTTGTTGGCGACGACGACACCGTTGAGCTGGGGCGTGGCAACCCTGCCCGTGAAGTCGGCGGCGACGCCGACCGGGCCGCCGAGATTCTGTTGCGGCAGCGCCGCGAGCGAGAACAGCACGTCCGCCGGGCCGTTATAGCGTATGCCGCCCGACAGCGGCGCCGCAAGCAGCCGCGTGGTCCAGCTTCCGGCACCTGGCCCCAATGGGCGAAGGTCGACCTGCATGCGCCCGATCGCCGCGCCGCGCCGCCGGACGATGGCACGCGCGTTGCCGCCGTCGGGCAGCAGGCGGCCGACGACGTGGAGATCCACCGGCATCGACACTGCCGCGAGGCTGGTGCGCGTGAAGTTGTTGATGACAAGCCGTGCGTCCGCGCTCGGGAATGCAGACGGGGATGCCTGAGCGAAGTCGAGGCTGCCGCTCGCGACACCGCCAAGCCCCATGTCGGGCAGGAAGGGGTTGAGGAGCGCCAGATTGACGCCGTTGAGCCGGCTCTGGATCGAAAGCCTGTCGCCATAGTCGGCGGCAAGCTGGATCGATCCCTGATCGCCGATACGCAGCGTGGAGGGCAGCACGCGATAATTGCCCTGGCCCGGAACCACGCGGATCGGGCTGTTCGTCACCACATCGATGCCGTTGATCCGTCCGTTGAGCGCCAGCCGCCAGAGATCGGGCTGCATGATGCCGTTGGCGGCCATGCGGAAGGGATAGCGCGCGCGTCCCTCCACCAGCAGTTTCGCCTGCCCCTGGCCGCCCCGATAGTCGACGGCAGCGCGAGCGGCGCTGATGTACAGCTCGCCCAAGCGGGTACCGGCGAGGCGGACATCGGCGACGACTTGCGGCTGTTCGGTCAGCAGGATGTCGGCATTGACATAGCCTTGTTCTACGGAAAGCCCGGCCGGTCCGGGCAGGCTGGTGCCGCTCGCGGCCAGCCGCACGACCGCGCGCTGTGCCCCTGCCTGTGCGGAGAGATCGACGGTGCCGTCGATGCCCGAACCGGCGGCCGTCAGCATGCCTGCGAACGGCCCTGCGGGGGTCTGCTCGACCCGGCCCGTGAGCCCCACGCCCGCAAACTGCGTTCCCGGATTGGCCGCGATCGAGAGCCTGCCGGCGGTGGCGACATCGACATCGGCGGTGAAGGCGCCATAGTCGCTCGTGCCTTGCGCATTCACCGCATAGACGCCGTCAGTGCCGCGCACCGTCGCCGTAACGTCGGAGAGGCCAACGCCGAGCCCCGGCCGCGCGGCGGCGATCTGCACCAGCGGACGCGCGACGGTGCCAGTGACTTCGACACCCAGCGGCCCATATTGGTCGGACGATCCGCGCCCGCTGAACCGGATCTGGCCGTCCGAGCCATAGCGCGCGCTGCCACCGGTCAGGCGGAATTCGGGCGCGGCGATGCTCAGCCGGTCGACCGTGGCGACACCGTCGCTGCCATAGCCGACATCGGCGACGATCACCGCATCACCGCCGAGGAAGGTGCGGATGCCGTCGTTGAGCAGCCGCGTCGAGCGCGCCGTGACCCGGCCTCCCAGGCGGAAGCCGCCATTCGCCGCCGTCTTCAGATCGACGTCGCTTTGCAGATTGAAGATGCCGATGCTGTCGACCTGGAAGCCGTTGACCCGACCCTGAAGCCCGCCCGTATAGACGCCTTCGTTGAGGTCGGCGACGACAATGGCGGTGGCGTCGATGCGGTCGCTGAGAAGCTTGAGATTGTCGGAGAGCAGGCGCCCCTCGGCATAAGCGAGATCGCCGTCGATGCGGACATTCGTCAGCAACGGCTCGACGCTGGCATTGACGCCGGTGATGCGTCGGGCGCGGCCTGAGACCGGGATGACCCAGCGCTCCTCGTCTAGCGCCGCGCTGCCCGAGACTGCGAGCCCGTCAATCACGGTTTCGCCAAAGCTCGCGCGCGCGGCATTGAGCGCATATTCGATGCGGGGGCTGGCGAACGCGCCGTTGAGGGTCACGCTTGCGCGAAGCCCCGCGCCACCCAGATTTTCCGCGATCACGCTCGGCTTCAGAAGCTGGAAGTCGATGGCGAGCGCCTGCATGCTGCTCTGCCGCAGGTCGACCAGCCCCCGGGTACCCAGGATGAAATTGTCGCTCCGCACGCCGCCCTGCAGGCGCACACGCCGGTCGCGCTCGACCATCGCGGTCATGTCGATGCGCGTCAGCGGTTCGAGCATGCCGCGCGCCGGGCCGGTGAGGAACAGGCCAGGCCGCGCATCGCCAGCGATCCGGAAGGTCCCGTCGCGCGCGCGGATCGCCACATTCGCCAGTTCGTCGCCCCCGCTCTGCCCCGCGAGCCGCCCGTTCCAGGCATCCCAGTCGCCCTTGCCGGTCAGCGTCAGGTTGAATGGCCGATCAAGCCCGGCGAGCCCCGCCACCAGCCCGTTGCCGGGCGCAGCGACCCGCGCCTCGATGTCGAGCCGGTTCTCCTCGGGCACCGCGTCGAGCACGATCGCCATGCGGTCGCCGCCCGCAACGCCGGGTGCGCTCAGCGCGTCGGCGCGCGCGGAAAGCTGTGCACGGCCGTCAGCAATGTGGACCTTGCCCGACAGGTTCACCAGATGCGCCCGGCCGGTGACGGGCGGGTCGATGCGAAGCCGCCCGACCTCCAGCCGCCCCACGTCGATGTCGAGATCGGGCAGCAGCGGCGCGTCGGGATCGCTCGGCGCAGTCTGGTTGAACTGCGGCAGCCGGTAGAGGCGCGCGCTGGGCACGACGAGCGAGCGGACATCGACATGGCCGCTGGCATAGCCAAGCGGTCGCCAGTCGAGATTGACCCGAGGCGCAGTCAGGAACACCCCCTCGGGATCGCGCAGCACCAGATCGTTGATCCGCATCGCGCCGAAGATCGAACCCTCGATGCTGCCCATGCGGATCCTGAGGCCATTCTCCAGCGCCAGCGCCTCGATCTGCTTCTTGACGAAGCCGCGCCCGCTGTCGGTGCCGAGCCAGACATAGGCCGCCATGACGATCGCGAGGATCGTGGCCAGAATGCCGATCAGCGTCAGCAGGATTCGTCGGGGCCAGGGATTGCGGCGGACGACCACCACCTCTTCCTCGACGGGGCGGTCGGCGGGCATGTCGGTTTCCGGCCCGGCCACGATCAGAACGCCTGTCCGATGGAGATATAGATCGACACGCGCGACTCGCCCGGCTGACGGTTGATGGGCGTCGCGACGTCGAGCCGCATTGGCCCGAAATTGGTATAGAAGCGGCCGCCGACACCGACGCCGAAGCGCCAGTCGTTAAAGCGCGGCAGGTCGCTGGTATAGACCTGCCCCGCATCGACGAAGCCGACGATCCCGTAGTTGCCGAAGCGGTAGCGCGCCTCGACCGCCGCCTCGACCAGGCTTCGCCCGCCGATCGGCCGGTCGTCGGGGTCCTTCGGCCCCAGTTCCTGATAGCCAAAGCCGCGCACCGACCCGCCGCCGCCCGCATAGAAGCGCCGCGACGGGGCGATCCGGTCGCGCCCCGCGCCGAGGATGGCACCGACACGGGTGCGCCCGGCGATCACGAACCCGTCGCCGACCGGCATATAGCCCGTCGCATCAAGCCGGACACGCCCATAGGTCTGCGTGCCGGATCCCAGCGACGCCTCGGGCGAGACATTGGCCGACAGGCGGAAGCCGCTCGTCGGATCGAGCAGCGAGTCGGAGGAATCGAACGTCACCATCGAAGGCAGTGCCGCGATATAATAGACGGCGTCGCTCCGCCGACCGAGCGCGAAGTCGTAATCCTCCTCGCTCGACGCGAGCAGCTCGAAACCGTAGCTCCAGCTCCACTTCTTCTGCCAGATCGGCGTGCTGAGGCGGCTGATGCGTCCGGCGAGACGACCGGTATAGGCCTCGAACGCATCGAAATCGCTGTGGCGCGCGTCGAGGCTCAGTTCGACGGTGCGGTCGCGGCTGCCCGCGTTCGAACGGCGGAAGGTCACCCCCGCGCCCTGTTCCTGCGTACCCGCCGTCGCGCTGGCGATCAGCGCGCCTTCGGGCGGGAAGAGGTTGCGGTGAGTCCAGCTCCCCTCCAGCTTGAAGCCCTCGCCCGTGCCATAGCCTGCCTGCCCCGCCAGCGTACGCTGCGGCCCCTTTTCCTGAGTCACGCGCAATGTCGCGAACTCGGTGCCATCGCCGGCAGCAGTGCCGCTTGGCTGGGGGTCAACGGCAACGGCGGAAAACAGGCCGGTTGCCACCAGCGCCTGGCGCAGATCGTCGACCATGCGGCTGTCGTACAGCTCGCCGCGCTCGAAACGGGCGATGTCGGCGATATGATCGGGCTCGAACACCGGCCTGGCACCCGCGATGACGATATCGCCATAGACGCTGCGCGGCCCCGGAGTGACGGGAAGCGTATAGTCGCCGGTTTGTGTCTGCGGATCGAGCAGTATGTCGCGCTCGCCGATCTCGACGAAGGGATAGCCCTCCTCGGGAAGACTGACCGCGATGTTCGCCTCCGCCGCCAAGATCCGCTCGGCGACGATGGGCTCGCCGCTCTTCGGCACGAAGGCTTCGGCGATCAGGCCGGGCGGGACGAGCGGGGGCGAATCGAAGCGGATGCTCCCGAGCGCATAGCGCGGACCCGGCACGACGGAGAGGATCGCCTCGATCGCTCCGCGGCTGCCTTCCTCGGGCAGCTTGACGTCGCCGCTGATGGTCGCGTCGAAATAGCCTTCGCTCGACAGGAGGTCGAGCAGCAACTGCTGGTCCTCGGCCATGCGCGCACGCACCATAGCGCCGTTTGCGGCCTCACCGTCGCCATCCTCGAGCACCGAAAGCTCGGCGAAGCGGCTGCGTATCTCGCCCGGATCGACCGGTTCAATCCCGCCCTCGGCGCGCGCCTCGTCCAGACCCTCGATGCGATAACTGTACCGCACCTCGCGCCCGCCCTGGTCGTCCGCCTCGGTATACTGGCTCTCGTCGAACGGCTGGACGTCGAAGGCGTTGAGCGGCGGTAGCGGATCGTCGATTTGCGGGTCATTGATCGGCGGATCGGGCAGCGCCTCGATCGGATCGCCGTCCTGCGCCGCCGGGAAGGTCGCGGTGCCGTCCGGCCGGGACGCCTCGCGCTGCTGCGCGTCCAGGCGTTGCTGCTCGGCCTGCCAGTCGCTCATCGAGCCCAAGGGAGCGTCGATGTCGGAGATCGGCGGGATGGCGGCGTCAAATTCCTCGTCGCCGATGATGGGGTCCGTGGGCGCGGTTGCAGGGGCCGCAGGCGGAGGCGCGCCGGCGCTTTGGGCAAAGGCAGGCACCGCCAGCGATCCCGCCAGGACGCACAGCGCCAAGCGCGACGCCGCCGCCACGCCTGCCGAGCCGTAACGGACAGAGCCGCGCAATTTCTTCGCTGGACCTGATGCCTGCATGGCGCCCCAATAAATATTCTTGTCATTGGGCGCACGCCCGCACTCGTCCAACTCAGGACGAGCGCTTTTGTTGCGCTAGAACCTGATCGGTTGAGGGGGAAGCACCTTGCGCTTATGCCAAACCCTCAGCGACGCTCTGAATGGCACTTCAAGGGCGTCAGCTTGTGCTGGACTGATCCACAGCCTGCTTCTTCACCTTGTCCTTCTTGGACGGCGGCGGCGCGCTCGCCACGAGCGAAGTGAACGGGCAGCGCTGGCCACGCACGATCACCGATGAGAATTTGTCCAGACGACCGGTCGCGCCCGCGTCGAAACCCACGGCTTCGGCAAACGGCAGACCCGAGCAGCTTCCCATCAGCGTCGCCCGATACCATTTGCCCGACACGTCCTGAATGAACACGGCCTCACGCCCGTCAGCCCGCCAGTTGCGGATGTTGCCGTAATCGACGAACGATATGCTGGCTTCGGCAGGAGCGGCCTTCTGCTGCTCTCCTGCCTCAAGAGCGCGTTCGGAGGCCTGGATGCCACCCGATGCGCCGAATGCGAACAGTGCGGCGGCGGCCGCGGCCCAGATTCGCGTTGAGGTCATGTTCATCTCCATCGCTTGCCTGTCGTGCGATGGTAACAGGCGCTGCCTGAGCGCGAACTGAACCGGATCAGTCCTCATCCAGATCGCGCGCGACATGCGGGTCGCGCAACAGGCGGTCGATATGGCTGCCCTCGTCGAAGCTTTCGTCGGCGACGAACTTGAGCCGGGCGGCATATTTCAGCTTCACCCGCGTCGCGACCTCGCGCTGCAGATAGGCGGTGTTGGTACGCAGCGCCTTCAGCACCGCGTCCTCATCCTGCCCCAGCAGCGGCTTCACGAACACCGTCGCATGCCGCAGGTCCGGCGTCATGCGAACCTCGGTCACGCTGACGAGATGGCGGGTCAGCGTGTCGTCATGGACATCGCCGCGCTGGAGGATTTCGGAGAGGATATGGCGCACCTGCTCACCCACGCGGAGTATGCGGATGCTGGGACCCTGATCTGGACGCTGGCCTGACATCGGCCCCACATAGTCGCGCGATGCCGCTATTGCGAGTCGGAGCGCATCGCCGCGCGTGCCCGGTCGGGTGCATCGGCGAACAGGCCGTCGATTCCCGTGGCGAGGAAGGCGCGCAGCTCGGCCGCATCATCGCTTGCCAGCGCCTTCGGCAGGAATGCATCCTCCGGCCGGAAGGTATAGGGATGGACGAGCAGCCCCGCTTTATGCGCATCGGCGACAAGCCGTGTGGGCAAGCCCAGGCCGCCGTTGTCGATCGGAATGACCCGCGCTTTGTTCGGTCCGATGGCGTCGGCATAGCTCGCGACGAACGCCAGCCCCTCCGGGCTCGCCAGCCAGTCATAGCCGCGCCGGTCGCCCGCCGCCTGCCAGTCGGCCGGGCCGCCGTCGCCGCTCATGAGCTGGACGAGGCGGATGCCGGTCATCCGGTCGAGCCTCTGGAGATTGCCGACCTCGAAGCTCTGGATGAAGACGGCATCGTCCGCCGAATCAAAGCCGCTGGCGTGGAGGATGGCGACCAGCCGCTCCTCGAGGGGAAGGCCGATCGCGGCGTGCCAGGCCGGATGCTTGGTTTCGGGATAAAGGCCGATGGTGCGGCCCGTCCGCGCCTCCGCCGCGCGCAGCAGGGTGATGATCTCCTCCAGCGTCGGGATGGCGAACCGGCCATCGAAGGCGGCGCTGGCCGGCCGGAGCGCGGGAATCCGCTCGCGCGCGCGAAGCGTCCTGATCTCCGCGAGGGTGAAGTCGCTCGCAAACCAGCCGGTCAGCGTCACGCCGTCGATGACCATGGTGCGCTTGCGGTTGGCAAATTCGGGGCGGCTCGCGACATCGGTCGAGTCGGCGCCGGCGAAGTCAGGATTTTCACCGCCCAGATACGGCTCGTGCCGGGCGATCAGTGCGCCGTCCTTCGTGGCGACCAGATCAGGTTCGATGAAGTCCGCCCCCTGCTCGATCGCCAGTTCGTAAGACGCGAGCGTATGCTCAGGCCGGTAGGCGCTGGCGCCCCGATGGGCGATGACGATCGGCAAAGAGGACGGGAGCGAGGAAGGTGGAGGCGCGGCCATTCCCGGTTGTGCCCCGGACATCGCCGCGCAGGCAAGCGCCAGCCACCAGCCTCGCACCGTTTTGATCACCCCGCTTCACGCAGAGCGATGCGCGCCGTCTCACAACGTCCGCGCACGCTCCTCGACCTCGAACAGCTCGAGCATGTCGCCCGCCTTGATGTCGTTCGTATCCTGCAACATCGCGCCGCATTCGAGACCGGCGCGAACCTCCGCCACGTCGTCCTTGAACCGCCTGAGAGACGCGATAATCGTGCGCGAGACGATGACGTCGTTGCGGGTAAGGCGCGCGTTGATACCCTTGCGGATGACACCATCGACGACGAGCAGGCCGGCGGCCTTGTCCTTCTTGCCGGCGGGGAAGACTTCCCGCACCTCGGCACGGCCGACAACCGTCTCGATCCGTTCGGGACCGAGCTGGCCCGCCATTTCGTTGCGGACTTCCTCGATAAGGTCATAGATCACGTCATAATAGCGCAGCGATACCTTGTCGCGCTCGGCCAGCGGGCGCGCCTTGGCATTGGGACGGACGTTGAAGCCGATCAGCGGCGCGCGCGAGGCGGCCGCCAGCGTCACGTCGCTCTCGGTGATCGCACCGACACCCGAATGCAGCACGCGCACCTTGATCTCGTCGGTCGACAGGCGGTTGAGCGAGTTGACGATCGCCTCGACCGAACCCTGAACATCGCCCTTCACCACGACCGGATATTCGATCTGGGTCGTGTTGAGCGCCGAGAACATATGCTCGAAGCTGGTCGGCGCGGCGGTGGTCCGCTTGCGGGTCGCCTGTTCCTGACGATAGGCCGCAACCTCGCGGGCGCGCGCCTCGCTCTCGACGACCGACAATATGTCGCCGGCGTGAGGCACGCCCGACAGGCCGAGCACCTCGACCGGCATCGACGGGCCGGCTTCCTTCACATTCTGGCCCTTGTCGTTGACCATCGCGCGGACCTTGCCGCTTTCCGCGCCGACGACGAAATTGTCGCCGACCTTCAGCGTGCCACGACGGATCAGGATCGTCGCCACGGGGCCGCGGCCCTTGTCGAGCTGCGCCTCGATCACCGCGCCTTCGGCGGCACGGTCGGGGTTCGCCCTGAGTTCCATCAGCTCCGCCTGGAGCAGGATCTTCTCGATCAGGTCGTCGAGGCCGGTCCCCTTCAGCGCCGAAACCTCGACATCCTGAACGTCGCCCGACATTTCCTCGACGACGATCTCATGCTCGAGCAGGCGCTCGCGGATCCGCTGCGGATTGGCTTCGGGCTTGTCGCACTTGTTGATCGCGACGATCATCGGAACGCCCGCCGCCTTGGTGTGATTGATCGCCTCGATCGTCTGCGGCATCAGCCCGTCATCGGCCGCCACCACGAGCACCACGATGTCAGTGACATTGGCACCGCGCGCACGCATCTCGGTAAAGGCTTCGTGGCCCGGGGTGTCGAGGAAGGTAAGCACTTCGCCACCCTTCGTCTTCACCTGATAGGCGCCGATATGCTGGGTGATGCCCCCGGCCTCGCCGGCGACTACATGGGTTCCGCGAAGCGCGTCGAGCAGAGAGGTCTTGCCATGGTCGACATGGCCCATGATCGTGACCACGGGCGCACGCGGCTGCAGCATCTCCTCCGCATCGTCCTCGCCGATCACGCCGATTTCGACGTCGGACTCAGACACGCGCTGGATGCGGTGGCCGAATTCCTCGACCAGCAGTTCGGCGGTGTCCTGGTCGATGGTCTGGTTGACCGTCACCATGACGCCCATCTTGAAGAGCGATTTGACGAGATCGGCGCCCTTCTCGGCCATGCGGTTCGCAAGTTCCTGGACGGTGATGCCCTCGGGCACCACCACGTCGCGGACCTGCTTCTCGCGCGGCGCGCTGGAGCCACCCATGTGTGAGCGGCGCTCCTTCTCCCGCGCGCGCTTCAGCGCGGCAAGGCTGCGCGCGCGTGCGCTGTCGTCATCGGCAAGCGCGCGGTTGACGGTCAGCTTGCCCGACTGGCGACGGTCCTCGCGCTCACCGGCGGGGCGCTTCGGACGCTCCACCTTGGGCTCGGGCCGCTTGGGTGCGGCGACAGGGGTAAAGCGGCGGGGCGCGGGTGCGGGCGCTGCGGACGACTCGGCGGCACTGCCCTCGTCCGCGGCAACCTCGGCCGGCGCTTCAGCTTCGGGAGCAGGCGCGGGCGCGGGCGCGGCCGGCGCTTCGACGGCGGCGGGTTCCTCGGCCGTATCCGTCTGGCGCGATTCCTCCTCGCGCCTGACGGCAGCAGCCTCGGCGCGACGGCGCTCTTCCTCGGCAGCGGCCTGGCGCTGCGCCTCCTCGCGGCGGCGTGCGTCCTCGAGCGCGGTCATGCGCGCTTCCTCGGCCTCGCGGAGCAGCTTGGCCTGCCGTTCCTGACGGCTGAGCAGGCTGTCGGTCCGCGGCTGGGGCGTGGGCGCCGGCGCCGGGCGCGGCGCCTGCTGCTGCACCGGCGGCCGCGCGGGGGCGGGAGCGGGCGCAGCCGGCTCGGGCGCACGGGCCTCGACCGGCGCGGGAGCAGCCTCCTCGCCCGGCTTGCCGATGACGCGGCGGCGCTTCACCTCGACCACGACCGTATTCTTGCGGCCGTGGCTGAAGCTCTGCTGCACTTGCCCAGCCTCCACGGTGCGCTTCAGCCCCAGGGGCTTGCGCTCGCGGACCGGCTTGTTGTCTTCCCTGCTCTCACTCATCGACCGAACTTGACCCTTCACACTCTTCAACCGCCACGGACGCTGCGGGCCTGCCCGCCGCATCCGCGCCGCTTTCGTCCATGCACCCCGACTGCTGCGCCGGATCATCGTCCAGCACGTCGGCAGCGCAACCCAGATAGCTTTGCCAGCGATCGAGCAGGGCACGCATACGCTGGCCCGCCTTCGCCTCGATCATCGCGATATGGACGACGTTCTCTCGTCCCAATGCCATAGATAGGGCATTGCGGTCCACAGGCAAGCTGCACCCCGCCAAATCCGTCCCTTCCTGTTCCATCCCGACGCGCCAGGCCTGGTCCAGCTTGCGCCGTCCGTCAGCGCCCGCGCCGGCTGCGTGGAGCAGCAGCGTCACCTGTCCGCGCCGGCACGCGACATCGATCCGGTCGAAGCCGGTGATCAGCGTCGAGGAGCGCGCCTCCAGCCCGAGCCGGTCCAGCAACGACTGGCGCAGTGCCTCGTCGATCCGCTCTGGCAGGTTCTCGGGAATGCTCAGCGCTTCGCCCTTGAAGGCGCGGGCGAGCGCACCGCGCAGGCGGCCCTTGGCGATCGCCTGTTCCAGCACGGCGCGGCTGACACCGACCCACGCCCCCCGGCCCGGCGCCTTGCCGCGCACGTCGGGCAGGACGCTGCCGTCCGGACCGATGGCCAGCCGGATCAGCGAGTCGGGTGCGGCGCGTTCGCCGGAAAGGATGCAGCGCCGTTCAGGGTCAGGCATCACACAGCCCCCCGTTCGCTTCGAGCGAAGTCGAGAAGCGCGAGCGCGGCCGTGTCTCGACTACGCTCGACACGAACGGCTGCCAGTGATGTCGAAAAGCCTAGCCTCTCATTGCGAGGTTTCCGCAGCATCTGCGTCCTCCTCGCTTGGCGCGGCATTCTTGTCCTCGAACCCCGACGCGGATGCGTCATCCTCGAACCAATGCGCGCGCGCGGCCATGATGATCTCGTTGCCCTGCTCTTCGGTCAGGCCGTATTCGGCGAGCACGCCGCCCTTGTCCTCCGGCGCATCCTTGCGGCGGCGCGGGTCGACACGGCGTTTTGCGACCAGTTCGTCGGTGGCGAGATCGGCCAGATCGTCGAGCGTCTTTATGCCCGCCTTGCCGAGCGTCACCAGCATCGCCTCGGTGAGGTGCGGCATCTCCGCGAGCGCGTCCTCGACGCCCATCGCCTGACGCTCTTCGCGCGCGGCGGCCTCGCGCCGCTCCAGTGCTTCCTGCGCGCGGCTCTGCAGCTCTTCGGCCAGTTCCTCGTCGAAACCCTCAATGCCCGCCAGCTCGTCGATCGCGACATAGGCGACCTCCTCCAGCTCCGTGAAGCCTTCAGCGACGAGCAGCTGCGAGAGCGTCTCGTCCACGTCGAGTTCGGTCTGGAACATCTCGGTGCGTTCCATGAACTCGCGCTGGCGCTTCTCGCTGGCGTCGGACTCGGTCATGATGTCGATCGCCTTGGCGGTCAGCTGGCTGGCGAGCCGGACATTCTGGCCGCGCCGCCCGATGGCGAGCGAAAGCTGATCCTCCGGCACCACCACCTCGATGCGCGCCTCCTCCTCGTCGATGACGACGCGGCTGACGGTGGCGGGCTGGAGCGCGTTGACCACGAAGGTCGCCGTGTCTTCCGACCAGGGGATGATGTCGATCTTCTCGCCCTGCAATTCCTGCACCACCGCCTGAACGCGGCTGCCCTTCATGCCGACGCACGCCCCGACCGGGTCGATGCTGCCGTCGCGGCTGATGACACCGATTTTCGCGCGCGAACCAGGATCACGGGCTGCCGCCTTGATCTCGATGATGCCGTCGTAGATCTCGGGCACTTCCTGCGCGAACAGCTTCTTCATGAAGTCGGGATGCGCGCGGCTGAGGAAGATCTGCGGCCCGCGATTTTCACGGCGGACGTTGAGGATGATCGAGCGGACGCGGTCACCGACGCGAACGATTTCGCGCGGGATCTGCTGGTCGCGGCGAATGACGCCCTCGGCCCGGCCGAGGTTGACGACGACATGGCCGAACTCGACCGACTTGACGACACCGGTGATGATCTCGCTGACGCGGTCCTTGAATTCCTCGAACTGCCGTTCGCGCTCGGCGTCGCGGACCTTCTGGAAGATGACCTGCTTGGCCGACTGTGCGTCGATACGGCCCAGGTCGATCGGGGGCAGCGGATCGACGATGAAGTCGCCGACCGCCGCGCCCGCCTGCAGCTTCTGCGCCTGAGCGACATCGACCTGCTTGAAATAGTCGTCGACCTGCTCGACCACCTCGACGATTCGCCACAGCCTGAGGTCGCCGGTCTCCGGATCGAGCTTGGCACGGATATCGTTCTCGGCGCCATAGCGGGCGCGGGCGGCGCGCTGGAGCGCATCCTCCATCGCCTCGATCACGATCGCCTTGTCGATCATCTTCTCCGACGCCACCGAATTGGCGATGGCGAGCAGTTCGGCCTTATTGGCGGAGATGGCGTTGGCCATGGTCGTTCAGTCTTTCCGTTCTTCGGTTTCAACGGCATCCGCGCCTTCGACCGAAAGCGGGACAGTAGCAGAAATCAGCGCGTCCGTCAGCACCAGCTTGGCGCTGGAGATCAGGTCAAAGGGGATGGCGAGACGCCCGGCCTTGCTGTCGTCGACGAGCACCGCGTCGCCCTCCAGCCCCGCCAGAAGCCCGCGCACCTGCTTGCGCCCGCCGACGGGTTCGGCAAGGCTCAGCTTGGCCTCGTGCCCGTTCCAGTCGGTATAGTCGCGCGGACGGGTCAGGGGACGGTCGATGCCGGGCGATGAAACTTCCAGCCGATAGGCTTCCTCGATCGGGTCGCGCCCTTCGGCCTCCAGCGCGTCGAGTTGTTCGGAAATCCGCCGCGACAGGTTCGCGCAATCGTCGATGGTCAGCTGGCGGGTATCGGGCCGCTCGGCCATGATCTGCAACGTGCGGTCTCCGTCGCCGCCGAACCATGCCACGCGCACCAGATCGAAGCCCAGCGCGCGGGCCTCCGGTTCGATGATGGCGTTCAGGGCGGCGATATCGACCAAGACGATCCTTCTGGAACAAACAATGCGTACAGGCGAGTGCGTCACCGCGGCCCGCCGGCCCCGGCCCAACAACACTAACGATGTCAGGAAGGAAGCCGGTCCATAGCGATTCGGTCATGCCCCGGCAACCGTTTTCGAACGCCGGCGGGTTCAGCCGCGCATCGCCTCCTCAGCCAGCTGTGACGTCACCGGGTAGCCGAGATGATCGGGGATGCACAGATGCGGCTGGCCCTCCCGCTCCTCGATCCACGGCATGATCGTCTCGATCGGATAGGCGCGGGCCAGTGCTATGGCCTCCGCATGGCTGGCCGCCTGTGCAAGCCGCTCGAGATTGCGAAGTGTCGGAAAGATCGCGCGCTCCCTGCCCGCCGACACGTCCTCTAGGAAACGGTCCGCAGTGTCCCAGCGTAGCCGCACCGACTCGCCGGCGTCGGCTGATGCCTCGGGCTGATCGGACGGCAATCCCGCGACGAAAAAGCGCGCATCGAACCGCCGGGCATCCTTGAACCTGGCCGGAGGGCACCAGCGCGCGAACGGCTCGAGCCGATCGAGTGCCAGCGTCAGATCATGCTCGGCGAGCATCTCCGCCAGCGAAGCGCCGCCATGGAGCCGCACGCGCATCGCGGCGATGACGTCCGCCGTCACCCGCCCGGCGACGCCGACCAGCAGCCCGGCTTCCTCTATCGTCTCGCGAATGGCGGCGACACGGGCGGCCGCGTCGGCGCGGGCGAGGCCGTGGTCCAGCGAGTTCGCCAGCGCCCGGTCGGCATCGTCGACAGCACCGCCCGGGAAGACGATTGCCCCCGCCGCGAACGCCATGGTCGCCGCGCGCTCGATCATCAGCACTTCCGCCGCACCCGTCGCGCCGGGCGGATCGCGCAGCACGATCAGCGTCGCGGCGGCACGCGCGCCGGCGATGGTCTCATCTTCTGGATCGGGTGTCATCGTCATGCCTTATGCCCGCGTCGGCGGGACGGCAATGACATGAAAAGAAGGAAATTCCCTGGTGGAGCTGAGCGGGATCGAACCGCTGACCTCGTCATTGCGAACGACGCGCTCTCCCAACTGAGCTACAGCCCCCAGCCAGGGAGCGACGCCTATAGGCCAGGCGTTCGCGCCTTGCAACGCTTTTGAGAGCGGAAAGGCCTTGCTCTTTTGTTCCTATTATGTTCTCTGCGGGACATGGCAGGACTCAAGGGCCGCGGAGCACCCGACAATCTGGCAAGCACGCGCTTTTCGCTGCCGTCCGCCGTTCCGGACGGCGACTGGCTCGATGCGCGCGCCGGCCTGGACGACGAGCCGCCGCCGCTCAGGACAAGCGTGTCGGTCGAGACGCCGCGAACGATCATCGCGCGCAACAGCTCTCCCGATATCGGCTTCGACCAGTCGATCAATGCCTATCGCGGCTGCGAGCATGGCTGCATCTACTGCTTCGCGAGGCCGACGCATGCCTGGATCGACCTGTCCCCCGGCCTCGACTTCGAAAGCCGCCTGATCGCCAAGCCCGATGCGCCCCGACTGCTGCGGCGCGAGCTCGGGCGGCGCGGATATGCCGTCAAGACGATCGCGATGGGCACCAACACCGATCCCTATCAGCCCATCGAGGAGCACTGGCGAATCACGCGCGACTGCATCGCCATCCTCGCCGAATGCCGCCATCCGCTGATGATCACGACCAAGTCCGACCGGGTACTGCGCGACCTCGACCTGCTGGGACCCATGGCGGCCGATGGGCTGGTGGCTGTCGGCATATCGCTGACGACGCTCGATCCGGGGCTGGCGCGAAGACTGGAACCGAGGGCGCCGCATCCGCGCCGGCGGTTGGCGGCGATCCGTGCGCTGAGCGAGGCGGGCGTGCCGGTCAACGCCTGCATCTCGCCGATCATCCCCGCGATCAACGATCATGAGATAGAGGCGCTGGTCGCCGCCGCCGCCGAAGCGGGCGCGATGAGCGTCACCAACATCCCCGTCCGCCTGCCCAACGAGGTCGCGCCGCTGTTCCGCGCCTGGCTGGCCGAGCATTATCCCGACCGCGCGGACCGGGTGATGCACATCATCCAGTCGATCCGGGGCGGGCGCGACAATGACCCGCGGTTCGGCAGCCGAATGCGCGGATCGGGGCCGTTCGCCGACCTGATCCGCACGCGCATGGCCAAGGCCGCGCGGCGGCACGGCCTTGCGGGCGCACGAATCAGGCTGCGCCACGACCTCTTCACGCCACCGACCGATCAACCGCGCTTGTTGTAGGCCGCGCCGTCTGTCAGGATCGTTGCGGGGGGCGGACATCAACAGGAGATCGCCCGTGCGCGAGTCACGCAGCCGCTATTCGACCGTTTCGATCATCCTGCACTGGGCGATCTTCGTCCTGATCTTCGTCAACGCCAACCTCGGCGGGCGGATGGAGGAGGCGGAACTGCCTGCCGACGCTGGCTACTGGTTCCAGTGGCATCGCGCGGTCGGGCTGACGGTGCTCGGGCTCAGCCTGATCCGGCTCGTCTGGCGCTTCACCCATCCGTGGCCGCCGCTCCCGGAGCGTATGGCGACATGGGAACGCCTGCTCGCACGCGGCACGCATGTCGCCTTCTACATACTGATGATCGGCGCACCGCTGATGGGCCTCGCCACGGTGACCGTCGCCGATGAGGCGCTGGGCGAGCAGCTCGGCGACGTCCACACGCTGCTGGTCAAGGCGATCTACGTCGTGCTGGCGCTCCACGTCGCGGGCGCGCTCAAACATCATTTCATCGACAGGGACGAAGTGCTGAGCCGCATGCTGCCGCTGGTGAAGCGGCGGAGGTGAGGCCCCCTCCGCCCTAGTCATTCCCGCCAAGGCGGGAATCCAGGGTCAAGCAGAACCGTGCCTGCGCCTCTGGATTCCCGCCTTCGCGGGAATGACGATGGGAGGAGCAATCATACCGCCTCCCCTTCCCGCTCCGGCTCGGACACCGCATCCCCCTCCCCCACGCTCGGCAATCGTGCGAGCACGTCCACGCCCTCCGCCTGCTCCAGTTCCTTGCCGCCGGTCTCGACGTTCAGGTCGCGGAACTTGCGGCCGGTCACCAGCACGCGATTCTCGAAACTCGCCACGAAGCTGTTGTAGTTGCCGACCGCGCTGTTGAGGCCGTTGCCGAGCTTGCGCAGGTGGCCGGCGGCGACGTTCAGCCGCTCGTACATCTCCTTGCCGAGCTGGCCGATCCGCGCCGCGTCCTCCGCCATCTTCTCCTGCCGCCAGACGCTCGCCACCGTTCGCGCGATGGCGACGAGGTTGGTGGGGGTCGCGAGCAGCACGCGCCGCTCGAACGCCCATTCCCACAAGGCCCCGTCCTGTTCGAGCGCTGCGGTCAGGAAATGCTCGCCGGGGATGAACATCACGACATAGTCGGTCGTGCCCTCGAAATGGCGCTGATATTCCTTGCCGCCGAGCTGCTGCGCATGGGTGCGGAGCGCAGCGGCATGCGCGCGCAGATGGCCGGTACGCACCACCTCATCTTCCGACTCGGCGGCTTCGAGATAGGCGTTCAATGAGCATTTGGCGTCGATGACGAGCTGGCGCCCGCCCGGCAGCCGCACGATGACATCGGGGCGCAGCCGTCCATCGGCGGTATCGACCGACACTTCGGTCCGGAAATCGGCATGTTCGGACAGGCCGGCCATTTCGAGCACGTTGCGAAGCTGCTGCTCGCCCCAGCGTCCGCGCGCCTTGGGGCTGGAGCGCAGCGCATTGACCAGACGCGCGGTCTCCACCCGCGTCTCCGCCGCGCCGAGGCGAAGCTGCTCGACCTGCTCGCGAAGCGCGGCATAGCTGTCGATCCGCTCTTTCTCGACGCGGCCAAGCCCTTCCTCATAACGCTTGAGCGTCGTCTCCACGGGCGCGAGCAAGCTCTTGATATGGGTCTCGCTTTTCTCGGAGGCTTGCGCGAACCGCTGGTCGGCACGCTCGAGGAACGCACGCTGCGCCTCGCCGAGAAGCTTGCCGCCGATCTCGCTGAACTGCGACGACATTTCCTGGCGAATTTCCTGCAGATGCCGGATCTGCGCTTCGAACGCGTCCATCCGCGCCTGATATTCGGCCTTGAGCGTCAGATTCTCGCCGCGCAGCCGGTCGCGTTCGTCGGTCATGCCGGTCAGCGCGCCGCGAAGCCCCTCGGCCTCGTCCGCCCGCTCCTTCGCAACGGCATAGTCGCGCAGCGCCGCGTTGCGCATCTCCTCGCTCCGCTCGATCCGCTCGGCAAGGCCAGCGCGCTCCAGTTGTGCCGCGACCAGTTCGCGCCCGCGCAGCAGCCAGGCAAGCGCAAAGCCCGAGAGGAGTGCGACAATGGCGACAACAGCGAGATATGACGGCTCCACCCCGGCCCTCCTGATGCGGAACGAAATGCGAACCTAGCCGTCCCGGCGGCGGCGGACAAGTCCCAGGTTCCGCAGGCGACGATCGACCGCGCTCCCGCCCTGCGCGCGGGATTGCCAGTGGCAGCGCATGATGCATCCATGAAGGCTTTGAACCGTGCTGACAGGGTGCCGCCATGGTTGCTGCCTGCGGTGACGATGTCTCACGGCAGGCGGTGGGCTCTAACGACGCCCGGAAGGAAGGCGATCGTGCGCCATCACAAGCCGCCCTTTATGGTCGTCCCCCCATCCACCACGATGGCTTGCCCCGTCACATATTCGCCCGCCTTGGAGGCGAGAAAAATCGCCGCGCCCGCGATATTCTCCGGCTCGCCGATACGGCCCAGCGGCGTGACGCGCTTCAGTTCGGCCTCGGCCTTCGGATCCTCCCACAGAACGCGAGCGAAATCCGTACGAATGACGCCGGGTGCAATGGCGTTGACGCGGACATTATGGGGGCCAAGTTCAATCGCAAGATTGCGCACCAGTTGAAGATCGGCGGCCTTCGAGACATTGTACGCGCCGATGACGTCCGAACCGATCAGGCCACCGATGGACGATATGATGATAACAGACCCATCGTTCCGTTGGATCATTTCCGGCGTGACCATGGTGATGAGCCAGTGATTGGCGAGCACATTGTTGTCGAAGATCTTGCGGAACTGTTCGTCGCTGATGCCCGACATTGGTCCATAATATGGGTTGGATGCGGCGTTGCAGACGAGAATGTCGATCTGCCCGAACCGCTCTCGCGTTTCCTCGACGAGGGCCGCCAAACTCGCCTTGTCGGAGATGCTCGCGGCAATGGCGATGGCGCGGGTCGTACCGCATCGTTCATTGATCGCGGCAGCCACCTGGTCGCAGGCATCCTGCTTTCGGCTGGAAATGACGACATTCGCGCCCGCCTCGGCAAAGGCTTCCGCGATCGCGCGGCCGATGCCTCTGGACGATCCGGTGATGATGGCGGTCTTGCCGTGCAGATCGAACAAGCTCATCTTTTTTTCTCCCTCAGCAATCAGGGCCGAACAGCCCACCCGCGCCAAGCGGCATCATCCGGCCCCGTTCGCTCAAAAGGCGTCGGCATCCAGCGCCATTATCGCGTCCGCACCTGCACCGATCTGCGAGGCAAGGCCGTGCACCTGCGGTAGCACCCGGTCGGCGAAATAGCGCGCAACATCCTGTTTCGTGACATGAAAGGAGGAATGTCCGTCGCATGCCGCAGAGGCCATGCGCGCCCACATCCAGCCGAAGCTCACCAGTGCGAACAGCCGCAGATAATCGACCGCCGCTGCGCCGAGGCTATGGCCGTCGACGCCTTTGAGTGCCGCCGTTGCGGAGCGGAGCAGCGCCAGGGCTTCGAGGCTTTTGGCAGACACCTGTGCCGCTCCGGGCTTTGCCTGAGCGGCCGTCAGCTCGCATTCCACCATCGCGAAAAACTGTTCGACCACCGTGCCGCCGGCCAGCGACAGTTTGCGGCCAACCAGATCCATCGCCTGAACACCGTTGGTACCCTCGTAGATCTGGGCGATCCGCGCATCGCGGACATACTGCTCCATCCCCCATTCGCGAATATAGCCATGCCCGCCGAATACCTGCTGCGCGTCCACCGCGCTTTCGAAGCCGAAATCGGTGAAACCCGCCTTGACCACCGGGGTCAGCAGGGCGACCAGCGCGTCGGCCCTGGCCCGCTCGCCGGCGTCGGGATGATGGCTGGCGCGGTCCATCTGCAATGCGACCCAGCCGGCGAGCGCTCGCCCCGCTTCCACGAAGCTGCGGACGTTGAGCAGCATGCGGCGCACATCGGCATGCTCGATGATCGGCACCGGCCCGCGCGTGCCATCGGCGCTGCGTCCTTGCAGCCGCTCGCGCGCATATCCGACCGCCTGCACATAGGCCGCGCCTGCGATACCAAGCCCCTGTATGCCGACCATCAGACGCTCGGCATTCATCATCGTGAACATCGCCATCAGACCGCGATGCGGCTCACCCACCAGCCAGCCGGTCGCCTCATCATAGTTCATCACGCATGTCGGCTGGGCGTGAATGCCCATCTTCTCCTCGAGCGATCCGACCGACATGCCGTTGCGCGCACCCAGCGCGCCATCGGCGTGGACAAGGAACTTCGGCACCAGAAACAGGCTGATGCCTTTCACGCCCTCGGGCGCATCCGGCAGGCGCGCCAGCACCAGATGGATGATATTGCCGCCAAAATCATGATCGCCGGTCGAGATGAAGATCTTCTGCCCGGTCACCGCATAGCTGCCATCGCCATTGGGCACCGCCTTGGTCTTCAGCAGCGCGAGGTCCGTGCCTGCACCGCCCTCCGTCAGTGCCATGGCGCCCGTCCATTCGCCACTGACCAGCCGGGGCAGGTACATGGCCTTCAGCTCGTCGCTGGCATGGGCGGCAATGGCCTCGGCCGCACCGCGAGACAATCCGGGGACGAGCTGAAAGGACATGTTGCTGGCTGACAGCATTTCATCGAGCCAGAGCTGCAGGATGAAGGGAAGCCCCTGCCCGCCATATCCGGGATCGGCGGAGAGAGAGGTCCACCCGCCTTCCGTAAACGCGTGATAGCTCTCCTTGAACCCGTCGGGTGTCCTGACTTCGCCATCCACAAGGTGGGTACCCTGCTCGTCCCCGCTGCGGTTCAAGGGATGCAATGTCTGCGCGCAGAATTTGCCCGCTTCCTCCAGCACGGCAAGCGCGAGCTGCGCATCCACATCCTTGCCAAGCTCCGTCATCTGCGCGTCAAAGCCCAGCACCTCGGTCAACAGGAAGCGATAATCGGCAATGGGGGGGACATAGGATTCCATGGGGTCCTGCTCGACAAGTGAGAGACAATATCGAACCTGTACCAAACGACCGTTACAATGGCAATGGCGATGCCCGACTTGGGCAGGTCAGGCTCTTTCCAAACGTTTGAGACCTTGATCGTTTCAGGCTGATCCAGCCTGAAACGATCAAGGTCTAGCGCTTCGAGTGCTGGAAGATCCGGGCAATCTGGTGCCCGAGCTCCGCCGTGGACAGCCGACCAGGACGATACCATAATGCCGCGCTGTTCAGCTGAGAGAGCAGCAGATTGCGGTAGACAGAGCGATCGATGTCGTCCGGAAGCGGCAACGCTTCGACCAAAGCGCGAAAGAGATCTTCAAACCTGTCCCGCCTTGCCACCAGTTGCTGCCGGACGTCCGCCGAAACCTCGCGAAAGTCATTCATCAGGGGAAACGTAAGAGAGTCCGCATCCACCTGGATTTCGAGCAGCGTGACGCACGCGGCTTCCAACCTCTCCCAGGGATCATGGGCCCCGGCGATGGCCGCAGAAATCCTGTCCGACGCGATGTCGAGCGCGGCGTTGTGCAGCTCGACGAACAAGGCGTCCTTCGACTTGATGTGGTGATAGAGGGAGCCGCCGAAAACGCCAGCTTGCTCGCCAATGTCCCGGATAGATGTGCCCCGATAGCCCTTACGCGCGAAAAGCTGCGCCGCGATCTCGAGTATCTGCCGTTTGCGCGGGCTCACGTCGGCTGTGAAGCGCATTCTGGTGTTCAGATCCGCTGTGGCGGCGTCTTGCGGTGTTCCGTCACTCATGAGGGGGACAGATAACAGCTTTACGGCCAGTTGCGAGACGCTCGATCGCGCCTGCGATTCCCCGAAGCAGCTAGAGCCATGCCGCCGCACGGCCACCGGTCACGATGACAGGAAGCAGAAGCTGCTGCAAAGGCAGAGGGGGATGATCACCACCAACACGGTAAGATGGGCGAGCGTGTCCAGTTCGGCCCCCGCAGCCAGACCGAAGATCAGCACGGCGGCGAGCGCTCCGGGAATACCCCAATCCAGGCAGGAGGAGGAGCAGGCATGTGACGGTCGGGAGAAGAACGCAGCGCAATTGCCGGCAGACGCCGGACCTGATCAGGGGGAACGTCCTGCGACATGGCTTTGCGACATAGTGGGGACAGCGAGGAGAGCTGACACCTCCAAAACGGAACCAGTCCCCTCCCCGTTTCCTCAAAACATATTGGCGCTGGGTGCGCGTCCGGCGTCCTACGCTCGAACTCCACTGCACCCAGCGCGGGGCGTCACCTCAATTCCTCCCCCTCGATTGCCTTCGAACAGCAACGGCGGGAGTCCTGCGCCCAGTCCTCAATGCCTCACGTCCCTATCAGAACGTGAAGTTCAAAGTTCCACCAAACGTCATGGGATCCCCGGGATTTGTCAGGCCAGTCGGCCCGATCACAATGATATTGCGCGCGTAACGCTTGTCGAAGATGTTCTTGACCCAGGCCGATAGCTCGATGCCACTGCTGTCGATCGCGTAGGTCAGCCGGGCATTCGCCAGGCCATAGCCCGGTTGGAATATTCCCGGAGCCGTCGGATTGGTCGCGTCGAAGAACTGCTTTGATCGGTAGCTATAGTCGACGAGAGCGGTGACCCGGTCGCCTGATGGCAGCGGGATATCATATTGGGCGTTGAACGATCCCGTGAAGTCCGGAGAACGCAGCTGCGTGTTGCCCGCAAGACTGGTTGGAACGCCGCCGACGATCGTGTCGTACTTGTCGAACCGCGCGCGCTGGTAAGTCATGTCCGCGCCAAGCCGCAGGTTCGGGAACGGTCGCGCTTGCAGCGAAACATCGACGCCCTTTGTAGTCGTTCCGCCGGCATTGTTGGTCACGATCAACAGACCGGCCCCGGTGATCGACACTTGCTGATCCTTGATCTTGGAGTAGAAGCCGCTGACATTCAACGTCAGCCTGCGATCGAACCAGGACGTCTTCGTCCCCACCTCGAAGGAGTCAACATATTCCGGATTGAACGGCACCGCAGCAATCGCGGCCGACGCGGGCAGCAGCGGCTGGAAGCCGCCGCTCTTAAAGCCGCGCTTGTAGGAGCCGAACAGCATCGCGTCGGGGTTGAAGCTGTATTGCAGCGTAAAGGCAGGGGTCAGCGCGTTCCACTTCTTGCGTGGGCGGACACTGTAGTTCTGCGGCGATAGCAGGTTGGTAGAGGAGACGCGCCGGTCGTCGACCTTTTCATCCGACGTATAGCGTAAACCTGCAATCGCCGTCAGCTTGTCGGTGATATCGAGTGTCGCCTGCCCAAAGGCTGCATAGCTGTCGGTCGTAATGCGGGACAGATCGTTGCGCGTCGTGCCGGCAATAGCTGGCACCGAGAACTCCGGTCCAGCGACGGCGAAGGCATCCAGCTCCTGCTTGGCATGGTAATAGAACAAGCCTGCCACCCAGCGGAATGACCCGGTGTTGGAGCTAGCCAGACGCACTTCCTGCGAGAAGAAGTGGTCCTTCTCGTCGGTGTTGATCTGATAGCCGTTGCTACCGGGCGTATATTCCTGAACACGATCAAAGCGGTTGTAGCGGTACGCTGTGATGGAGGTGAGCTCACCGATTGGCGTGCTCCATTCGAGCCGTCCGCTGATCGCCGCAGCATCCTGATTTTCGAAGCCGTCCCGGGGGTAATAGTGCTTATAGAAGGACTCGCCGGGAAGGGGATAGCGCGCGGCGGCAGTGGCGTTCAGCAGTCCCCGCTTGTTCTCCGTCGAGAAGAACTGGTTCGTCTGGCCGTTTCGGCCACGCATGCCGTCAGCAGTCAGCAGGAACGACACATCGTCGCCAGCCCATTCCAGCTGGAGCCGACCGCTCAGACTGTCCACCTTGCCGGGCTTTTCTCCCACGGGTGCAAGATTGTCCGTAAATCCGCCGTGACGCTTGTACCCCAAGGCAGCGCGATAGCGTAGCGCCGTTCCCTCGATCGGCCCCGTCAAGCCGGCGCGGCCGACAAAGTTCCCGTAATCGCCGCCCTCGAGATTGATATAGCCGCCGAACGAACCGGATGGGCGTTTGGTGACGATGCTGATCGCGCCGGACGCGGCGTTACGTCCGAACAGCGTTCCCTGCGGCCCCTTGAGAACTTCGACATGATCGATATCAAACAGGTCGAGTTGAAGGCCGGCAGTGCCACCAATGTAGATCTCGTCGATGAAGTAGGCGACAGACGGATCCGCACCGATGTCGATCTGGTTCGTACCCGCGCCGCGGATATAGGTATAGCTGACGAAGCCGCTGCCGACCGCAGCGACTGTCAGTCCGGGTGCGACCGCCTGCAGTGTGTCTGTGTTCCTGATACCGAGAGCTTCCATACGATCGCCGCTCACCGCAGTGATCGAGATCGGCACACGCTGGATGTTCTCCGACCGCTTTTGCGCGGTGACGACGATAGCATCGATGCCGTGCTCCGTCGCGGGTGGCGCAGCTTCCGTTTGCGCCGTAGCGGTAGAACCGATTGTTAAGGCCGCCAGACTGGCCCCGACGCAAAAAAGTGCGCGCATAAATCCCCTCCTGATTATGTCCGCGTTCTGCGGCTCCCTCTTCGGTGTATTTAAACTTGTTCGCACGATCAATCAATATCGATGCCGACACCGTGTATTGTGTGGACGAGCGTCCACATGCCGCTTCAGACCGGCACCGGGGTTGCAGAAGGCTGAACCGAAAAATGCTGTAGGCGTATGCGCCAGTCCTTCCGCCCGACGCGCTGCATTATCAGCGTCGATCTTTGCGTGAGGGCGGTCGACCGGCCGTCTGGCAGACCGAAGGCGAAATCGACGATGCCCTGGGCGGCGATGATCTCATTTGAAAGGGCTACAAGCTGCTGGTCGCGCAGCGTTATCACGCTCGATGCGACGAGCCCCACATAATGCTCGAAATACCCCCTGATCTCGTCACGCCCAGAGTATAGCGCTGCCAGACCGCCATAAAAGAGCGCGTCCTCGGTATAGAGAGCCGTCAGCAGTTCCGGACTGTATGGAACGCCGCCCTTGCGCCACTTTTCTTCAATGCAACGGAGGGCCTCATCGCCCAGCATCTGTATGTTCGTCTGATTCACCGGCCAGCCTCCGTCATAAGCGCGTGCGCCTCGCACGCCATGAGCAGCATGGCCTTCGTTAATTGTACGGTCAATCAGTTAGGGCGCTCATCAATCCTCCCGCGAGGAAACGCGTCAGTTCCTCGATCACCTCGTCCGTTTCGGAAATGCGGCAATGGTTCCGGGATATGCGCTCCAGTCGCCCCGTGTCCGCCTGAAGCGCCAGCGATGGACTTGCAGCGAAATAATAGGCCCAGCCGATCCGCCCCTCAGAGGCGTCTGGTGCCACCTTTCGAAGCACATCCATCGTCACATGGGCGACCGCATCGAAATACGTCTGAATGATGCCCCGCTCGCCCTCCGCTGGATCGTTGAACTCGCGCGCAAGAAGCCGCGCAAATGTTGGACCCCACTCGGTCTGCCTGATCCGCATCAACGCCTCGACAAACGCCCTCGCGATCAACTGGAAATTGGCTTTGGAGTCTGGACCGAGTTCGATCCGCTGAAGGGTTTCAATTCGGGACGCGGTGATCGTCTCGCTGCGTCGGGCAAACACGGCCTTGTAAAGGCCGAGCTTGGACGCGAAGTGATATGTGACAAGCGCAAACGGCACATCGGCCGCAGTACCCACCTGCCGCATCGACACGCCGTCAAATCCACCTGCGGCGAACAGCACCTCCGCAACGTCCAGTATTTTCTCGCGCGTCAGGTCACCGCCCGGCCGTGTGCGTACCTTGCGACGCTTCGTCATCTGTTCCACTCGTTGCCTCCCCAGGCGCTACAAGCGACGATCGCGGCACAGCATCGGCAGGTCATGCGTTCAGTCTCGTTCACGGCTCCACCCTTCAATAATGGCCCTCCTATAGCTGCATTCGAGTCGAAATTGCACGAACAACCTACTAAGCTGTCTGAAGGCAGAGGTGGATATGACGCACATCAACGATCCAACCGTCGCGCAACGCACGAAGGGTGACCGGCTCTGTCGGCTGGAACGGAGTGCGATGTCCCTGTTCGCAACCCGTGGGTATGACGGAACGTCGTTGCGCGATGTCGCGGCGGATGCGGGCGTTCCCCTGAGCCTCATTGACCGGCATTTCGGTTGCAAATTGCGCTTTTTCCAAGAAATCCAAATGCGAATTTGGCGGGACCTGAACCGCGAACGAGAGATTTTGCTGGCGTCGGTGTGCGCCGACCGATCGACCCAGCCCGATCTGCACGGCGTGATCCGGGCCTTTGCGTACCCGGTTATTTCGCTCGCGATGAGACATGCAGACGGACGCGCAGCGATCCGCCTCATCCGCGAGAACACGGCACTCATGATGCATCACCGTCTGCGGCCAGGTGAAGACCGTGCCGTGATCAACGAACGTTGGATTGGGGCGCTGCTTGCAAGCCGCCCGGCCCTGACCCGCTCGCAAGCGGTCTGGGCGTTGTCATTCGTCGTGAATGCCGTCTATTCGGATCAATTGCTCGACGGATGGCTTGATGGACATCTTCCGCGAAAGCCGGATACCTCCGCTGACGATGTCACCGCACTGGTCGTATCTTTCTGCGCGGGCGGCATTGATGCCTTGCTGCCGACGACCCTGAACCGGTAACGTGCCCCCCGGCTGCGCCAACGATCAGCGTGCCGTGATGCCGCCATCATGTGCGAAAATCTGCCCCGTGACGTAGCTCGACGCGTCGCCTGCCAGGTAAAGAAGCAGGCCCAGGAGGTCGCGCGCCTTCCCGCGATAGCCGAGTGGAACCTCCGCGTTGGTGACACGCCTCGAAGAGGAGACCCGGATCGGCAAAGGCGGGACCCTGGCGG
>CAZJCT010000024.1:0-30094 GCA_964544675.1 uncultured Sphingobium sp. | reverse complement strand
AGCCGTGCCAGCAGCCGAGCGACTGGGTGTAGTTGGCGGGATCGGCGTCATAGGCCGCCATGTCGGCGCGCATGATCTTCGCGGTGTAGCGGGCGATGTCCAGACCGGTCTGGAAGCGGTTCTGAAGCTGCATACGCGCGACGGATTCGGCGCTGATGCCTTCCCAGGGGGCCTTGTTGCTGCTGATCAGCGACTGGGCGGTGGCGATACGATCCTGATAGGTCATGACGTGATCCCGTGACTTCGCTGCGGTCCGATACCGTGCGTCTGACGGAGAAATGCTGCGCTGCACGATGAAAGACGAGCGTTTTTGTAAAATTTTCAGGTCAATTCGTCGCCCTGAAGATGGTTACTTGTGTAAAGTTGTAAATTAATTTACATGGCGTTCATGTCCGAGGACAAGCTTTTCGCCGGTCACCCGGTTCGCAGGCTTCGCCGCCTGCGGCAGATGACTCAGGTCGCGCTGGCCGAGGCGCTGGACATCTCTCCCAGCTATCTCAACCTCATCGAACGCAACCAGCGCCCGCTCACCGCCGCGCTGCTGCTCCGCCTCGCCGAACGGCTCGACGTAGACCCGCGCATGCTTGCGGCGGACGATCCGGCCGGCGGCGTCGATGGGCTGAGACGCCGGCTTGCCGATCCCATGTTCGCCGATCTGGAGATCGACCGCGAGGAGATGGTCGAATGGCTCGCGAGTGCGCCGGGCGGCGTCCAGGCGTTCGCGCGCGCCTTCGACGCGCTGCGCGAGGGCGGAGCGAGACCCGAAGCCCTCGGCGAGGGACGACCGGTCCAGGAAGTCCGGCAGGAGATCGAGCGCTGGCGCAACCATTTCCCCGACCTCGACGCCGCTGCCGAGGCGCTCGCGGACGAACTGCGGCTGGGCACCGCCGACCTTTATGGCGCGGTCACCGAACGGCTTCGGCTGAAGCACCAGCTCGTGACGCGTATCCTGCCGGTGGAGGCGATGCCCGACCGCATGCGGCGGCTCGACCTCCACGCGCGGCAGGTGCAGCTGTCCGAAATGCTCGACCAGGCGTCGCGCACCTTCCAGGTCTGCTTCGCGCTGGCGCAGCTCGAGGCGCGCGCCGAGATCGACGCGCTGGTCACTGGCGCGCGGATGGCTGACCGCACCAGCCAGCGGCTCTACGATCGCCATCTGACCGGCTATTCCGCGGCGGCCCTGATGATGCCTTATGCCCGCTTCCTGCGTGCGTGCGAGCAGAGCGGCTATGACATACTGCTGCTGCAGCGGCGCTTCGGCGCGGGGTTCGAGCAGGTGGCCCACCGGCTGACGACGTTGCAGCGCGTGGGCGCGCGCGGCCTGCCCTTCTTCATGCTGCGCATCGACCGGGCCGGCCAGACGTCGAAGCGCTATGCGGGCGCGAGCGGCGCGCCGCTCGTGGAGGCGGAGGGGCGCTGCCCGCTATGGCGGGCCCACCGTGCCTTCGAGCGGCCGGGCGAGATCCGCACGCATCTGGTGGATCTGGAAGGCGGCCAGCGCTGGTTCACCTTTGCGCGCACCGTCGAGCGGCCGGGGCTGGGGTCTGCGGGAACCGACGCGCTGTTCACCGTCATCCTTGGGCTTCGTGCCGATCTTGCCGCGCCTTTGGCCTATGCGAGCGGGATCGATCTGGCGGGCGGGCAGGCGACCCCCATCGGACTGGGCTGTCCGGTATGTACGCGGCCCGACTGCCCGCAACGGAGCGCTCCGCCGCACGGCCGGCGCCTTGCTCTCAACGAGCGCGATCGCGGCATTTCGCCCTTCGACTTCGCGCGCGACTGACCCGCTGCGGGACGGCGGATGCGGCGCACGGCGGAACCGCCTGCCGTGCCGCAGCTTTTATGCGGTGGGTCAAGGGGCTGAACATCAAGGAGGAGCCACAATGGCAGACCATTATACCACCGACGAGGCAGGCCGCACCCACACCACGGTGATCGAGCGCAGGTCCAGCGGCGCAGGCATGATGGTCGGCATGATCGTCGTGATCGCGCTGATCGCCGCCATCGCCTATTTCCTGTTCGCGGCGGACTCGCGCGAGCAGGCCGAAACCAATGCCGTCGTTGGCGCGGCCGAGCAGGTCGGTGACGCCGCCCAGGGCGCTGCGGACGCGATCGGCCAGGCGGCTGACGAGGCCACACCGAACAACTGAGGATTCTAAACCAATTCCGTCATTCCCGCGAAGGCGGGAATCCAGAGTCGCAAACGCCGTCGCTCGTGACCCTGGATTCCCGCCTTCGCGGGAATGACGTGTGTGTGTCGGGGGGAAGGTCGTCATCCTCAGTTCCCCGTTCAGCATATCTTGGTGATTTTGTCGCATAGCGCTGGCAGATATGCGCTCCGTCCGCCTTGGTGGACATGGGAGAGCGCTGCGGGGCGGGACTGCGCAAAGCGACATGATCAGGCTGTTCAAGCATTATGTTCCCTATCCGGTGCTGCTGCTGGGGCTGCTCGACTTCCTCCTGCTGCTGGCGTCGGCGGAGGCGGGCTGGGTGCTCCGCGCGCAGCAGATCGCGATGGAAAGCGGGGCAATCTACGGGCGCATCTGGCCACTCCTGACCTTTGCCGCCGCGATCCAGCTCGCGATGATCGCGGTAGGGGTTTACGGGCCGGAGTCGCTTCAGGCCCTGCGGCATGCGGTGGCTCGGCTGCTCGTCGCCATCTCTCTCGGCGTCATCTTCCTGTCGGTCATGCATTTCATGCTGCCGACGATCACGCTGTGGCGATCCAATTCGCTCTATGCGATGGGCGTCGCCTTCTTCAGCCTGCTGAGCTTGCGGATCGTCCTTGGGTCGATGCTGGGCGGCGAGGCGTTCAAGCGGCGCATCGTCGTGCTGGGGGCGGGCAAGCGCGCCGAGCGCGTCCGTCTGCTCGAACAGCGCAAGGGCAGCGGCTTCCTCGTCGTCAGCTACATCGCGATGAACGACGGCCCGCAGCAGATACCCGATGCGATCAACCGCAGCGCCATCTTCAACCTCGCCGATTTCGTCGTTCGCATGGCGGCGAGCGAGGTCATCCTCGCGCTTGAGGAACGCCGCAACGCCATCCCCATGGCCGACCTGTTGCGGATCAAGACCACCGGCGTCCATGTCAACGACCTGTCGACCTTCCTCGAGCGGGAGACGGGCCGCGTCGACCTCGACACCGTCAATCCCAGCTGGCTGATCTTTTCCGACGGCTTCTCGGCCGGCCAGCGGCTGTCGGGGATCGCCAAGCGGCTGTTCGACATCGTCGCCAGCGCCGCGCTGCTGGTGCTGACGATGCCGCTGATCCTGATCGGCGCGATCCTGGTCAAGCTCGACAGCAAGGGGCCGGCTTTCTACCGCCAGCGCCGCGTCGGCCTGTATGGCGAGGAGTTCCAGATCATCAAGCTGCGCACGATGCGCGTCGATGCGGAAGCCGCGACCGGCGCGGTCTGGGCGGAAAAGGACGACCCGCGCATCACCCGCGTCGGATACTGGCTGCGCAAGCTCAGGATCGACGAACTGCCGCAGACATGGGTGGTTCTCAAGGGCGACATGAGCTTCGTGGGGCCGCGGCCCGAACGGCGCCAGTTCGTCGACGACCTGGTCCAGCATCTGCGCTATTATGCCGAACGGCACATGGTAAAGCCGGGCATCACCGGCTGGGCGCAGATCAACTATCCCTATGGCGCGTCGATCGAGGATTCGCGCAACAAGCTCGAATATGACCTCTATTACGCGAAGAACTATTCGCCCTTCCTCGACTTGCTGATCCTGCTCCAGACGTTGCGCGTCATCCTGTGGCCCGACGGCGCGCGCTGATCGGGCCGCCGGTGCGGACGCGCGCGTGATCACCGCCATCGACATCGCCGGCGACTGGGGCCATGCGCTCGCGGCCGCGGCCTTCGCGGCGCTGGCCATCGTGGCTCTCAGGCGGGCAGCGCAGGGTCGGGCGGAGCGCATGCTCGTTGCCGCGCTGGTCCTGACGGCGCTCTGGGCGCTGCAGACGGTCATCGCCTCGGTCCTCTCCTACCCATCCTATCTTGCCGGGGGCCTCGCGGAGACGCTTCGCAACGCGGGCTGGGTGGCGCTGCTGTGGCTTGCGGCCTCGGGACAGGGCGGGCAGGCGAGGGGGGGCATGCCTGCGGGCGCGGCGGCGGTGCTGATGGCGCTGCTTCTGACCTTCGCCCTGCAGGTCGCGGTCGATGTCGCGATCGCTTTTGCGTCCAGTGCCCAAACATCGATGCGCCTTCTGGCCGCGTCCTGGCTGCTCCGGGCAGTCGCCGCGATATCCGCCATCATCCTGGCGCATGCGGTCTTCGCGCGGCTGGAGCGGGGGCAGGCGGCGCGCTACGGCTGGCTCGGCCTCGCGCTCACCGCGATGTGGGCCTATGATTTTCACCACTATCTGCTCGCCTGGTTCAGCGAGGGTGCGGTGTCCGCGCCCGGTCAGCTTCGCGGGCTGGTCATGGCGGCGCTCGCACCGCTGATGCTCGTCGGCAGCGGCGCGCGAGAGCCGCGCGGCTTCACCGTGTCACGGCGCGCGGCCTATCACCTCGCGACCTTCGGGATCGGCGGCCTCTATGCGCTGGCGCTGCTCGCGACGATCATGCTGGCGCGCACCACCGGCGATCCCGCGATCCGTATCGCACAGATCGGCGTCGTGTTCGGCCTGTCGGTCGGCGCGCTCGTGCTCCTGCCCTCGGCACGGTTCCGCGCCTGGCTGCGCGTGGAGATCGCCAAGCATCTGTTCGTCCACCGCTACGACTATCGCGCCGAATGGATGGGCTTTGCCGAAGCGATGAGCGGCGGCGAGGGCGGCGGCCTGCCCCTCGACCGGGCGGCGCGCGCGGTCGCGCAGGCGGTCTCCGCCCCTGCCGCGCTGCTGTACCTGCGTGGCGAGGATGGCAGACTGGTGCCCGGCGGTGGCTGGAACTGGCATCATCCGCCTTCTGACGCGGAGCTTCCCGCAGCCGTCGCGGACCGGCTGGAGGAAGATAGCTGGATCGCCGACCTTGCCAACCCGCTCGACCCGGTGGCGGCGCTTCTTCCCGCCTGGATCATGGCGGACCGGCAGCGCTGGACGCTGGCACCGTTGATGCTGCGCGGCACGTTGCTCGGCGCGGCGCTGATTGCCCGCCCACCGGGACGAGGCCGCATCGACTGGGAGGATCTCGACATGCTGCGCGTGGCCGGGGCGCAGCTCGCGGTGATGCTGAGCGAGCGGCGCCAGCGCGAGGCGCTGGCCGAGGCGGAACGGTTCGACGAGTTCAACCGGCGCTTTGCCTTCATCCTCCACGACATCAAGAACATGCTGAGCCAGATCAGCCTGCTCGCCGCCAATGCCGAGCGCCATGCCGACAATCCGGCGTTCCGCGCCGACATGGTGCTGACGCTGCGCGAAACGGCGGACCGGATGAATGGCCTCATCGCACGCCTCGCCCGCGCCGAGCCTCCCCGCGGCGCGCGCGGTGCTGCGTGCGACCTCGGCCAGCTTGCCCAGCGCATCGCAGCCCGGCCCGGCGCGATCCCGGTGGTGGTGGATTGCGGAGACGACCCGGTGATCGTCAGCGGCGATGCGGAGCGGCTGGCCGAAGCCGTCGCTCATCTCGTCCAGAACGCGCGAGAGGCGACGGCGCCGGGCGGGCCGCCCGTGCGTCTGGTGATCGGTCGCGACGAAGCATGCGGCATCCTGGAGATTTGCGATCGCGGCGCGGGGATGAGCGCGGAGTTCATCGCCGGGGGGCTGTTCCGCCCCTTCACCTCCACCAAGCAGGGCGGCTTCGGGCTCGGCGCACATGAGGCGCGCGCCATCGTCACGGGCATGGGCGGCAGGATGGCGGTCGAAAGCCGCGAAGGCGAGGGGACCCGCTTTACGCTTTCTTTCCCTTTGCTGGCCGAAAATACGTCCCCTGGCCTGGCTGAGCGAAAGACGGGATGATGCCGGACACGCGGCCCAAGCTGCTGATCGTCGAAGATGATGCGGGGCTGCAGCGGCAGTTGCGCTGGTCCTATGACGAATATCAGCTCGTCATGGCCGCCGACCGCGAGGAGGCGATCGAACTGCTGCGCGCGGAGGCGCCGACGGTCGTGACTCTCGACCTCGGCCTGCCGCCCGACCCCGATGGCGTCTCGGAAGGATTCGCGACGCTGGAGGAGATGCTGCGGATCGCGCCCGCGACCAAGGTGATCGTCGCGTCGGGCCATGGCGACCGTGACAGCGCGCGCCGCTCGATCGCGCTCGGCGCATGGGATTTCTATCAAAAGCCGATCGACCTCGATTCGCTGCGCCACATCGTCGCGCGCGCCTTCCACGTCAGCCGGCTGGAGGCGGAGAATGCCCGCTTCGCGCATGAGCGGCCCGAGGAGCAGCGCGTTCTCGGCAGCCTGATCACCGCCGCGCCGGAAATGATCGCGGTCGGCCAGATGGTGCAACGGGTTGCGCCCGCCGATGTCGGCGTGATGCTGCTGGGCGCGAGCGGCACGGGCAAGGAACTGGTCGCGCGCGCGCTGCACGACGCCGGGCGCCGCGCCGCCGCGCCGTTCGTGGCCATCAACTGCGCCGCCATTCCCGAGGGGCTGCTCGAAAGCGAGCTGTTCGGGCATGAGAAGGGCGCGTTCACCGGCGCCGTTCGCACCACCACTGGCAAGATCGAGGCGGCCAACGGCGGCACTTTGTTCCTCGACGAGATCGGCGACATGCCGCTCGCCCTTCAGGTGAAGCTGCTGCGCTTCCTCCAGGAGCGGGTGGTCGAGCGGCTGGGCGGCCGCGAGACCATTGCCGTCGATGCGCGCGTGATCTGCGCGACTCATCGCGACCTCGACGCGATGATCGCCGCCGGCACGTTCCGCGACGATCTCTATTACCGGCTGGCGGAAGTCGTCATCCGCATTCCCGCGCTGGTGGACCGGCCGGGCGACGCGACCCTGCTCGCCCGCCACTTCCTCCATCGGCATGCCGCCTCGCTCAATCCGGCGGTGACGGGCTTTGCGGCCGATGCCATTGCCGCGATCGAGGGATGGCACTGGCCGGGCAATGTCCGCGAGCTGGAAAATCGCGTCAAGCGCGCGATCATCATGGCGGAAGGCAAGCGTATCGGTGCGCGCGACCTCGATCTCGACGGATCGGGAGGCGACGATTCGCCGTGCGTGAACCTCAAGGCTGCGCGCGAGCGCGCCGACCGGCTGGCGATCCGCCGCGCTCTGGCCCGCGCCGACGGCAGCGTGTCGGGTGCCGCCCGCATGCTGGGGATCAGCCGACCGACGCTCTACGACTTGCTCAAGACATACGAGATCAGCGCCTGACGCGGTGTGTCAGGCGCTCTTGCTGAATGCGGGCGCCAGCAGGTCGTGACTGCACAGGCCGATCCGCCGCATCTGCTGCGCCACGTCGGGCCACACGACCGAGAGGAAGCGCTCGCGCTCCATCGCGCGAAGCCGTTCGCGCGCGCCATCGGCCAGGAACATGCCAACGCCGCGCCGGACCTGGACGATGCCGTCGTCCTGAAAGCTCTGATAGGCTTTGGCGACGGTCAGCGGATTGGCGCCCTGTTCCGCCGCAAAGGCACGAACCGAGGGGAGCATGTCGCCGTCGGCATAGATGCCGTCCAGTATCGCGGCGGTGATGATATCACGCAGGCGAAGGTAGACCGGGCGGCTTTCGTCGAGCATTGCCGCTTCACTGCCATAACACAGCAGGGCGCGCAAGCATCGCCTCACCAGGTCGAGACGATCTCGTCATAGACGGGGCGGGGGCGTTCCTCCTGCGCGCGGCCGGACGTACCGAGGAACAGGAAACCCGCGATCCGGTCGGTCTCGCTCCCGCCCAGCGCCCGCAGCACCATTTCGCTGTAGCTCGCCCAGCCGGTCAGCCAGCCGCCGAGAAAGCCCATGGCATGGGCGGCGGTCAGGATGTTCATGCAGGCCGCGCCCGCCGACAGCTCCTGCTCCCACACCGGGACCTTGCTGTCGTGCCGGGGGGTCGAGAGCACGACGACGAGCGTCGGTGCCTGAAGCGCGAACTGGCGGCTGGATTCGCGCTCCTCCGGCCCCGCTTGCGGTCGGTCCGCGAGATAGGCTTCCTCGATCAGGTCGGCGAACACTGGTCGGCGTTCCGGTTCGATCACGACGAAGCGCCATGGCGCCAGCTTGCCATGGTCGGGCACGCGCATGCCCGCCGACAGGATGCGGCGAAGCTGGGCCTCGTCGGGACCGGGGGCCACCAGGTCGCGCGGCTTGCCGCTGCGGCGGGTGGCGAGAAGCGAAAGGGGGGTGGTCGGGTCGTTGAACATGGGCGGGAGCGATGCGCGAGCGGCGACGCTTTTGCAAGTCGCCTCAGCGATGGATTCGCGGACGGTGCCAGAGCGTCGGGTCACGCAGGGTTGGCGGGTAGAGCCGGGCGCGATTGGCGCTCTGCCAGCCCGATCGGATCAGCCAGCCGAGCTTTTCCGTGCCGCTCGTCGTCGCCCGCCGGTCGAGCGCCGCTTCGCCCAGCCGTGCGACCTTGCGCGCGATGCCGCCATAGATCCCCGCTGCGGCCAGCACCGCCCACGCCGCGCGCCGGTTGAGAGCGGGGGTGCCCTGGCGCGCGCTCGCCTCGTAACGCGCTGACAGTCCGGCCAGCCGCCCCGTCAGCGATGCAACCGCCGGACGCGAGCCCGATGCCAGCAGCCGGTCCTCGGCCAACCCGCATTCGTCGAGCCACGAACGCGGCAGGTAGCAGCGGCCGGCGCGCGCATCCTCCGCCACGTCGCGGGCGATGTTGGCGAGCTGGAAGGCGAGGCCCAGGTCGCAGGCGCGGTCGAGCGTTTCCTGGTCGTCGGGCGCCACGCCCATCACCACCGCCATCAGGCAGCCGACCGCGCCCGCGACATGATAGCAATAGGCCATCAGATCGCCCTCGCTCTCCGGCCGCCAGCCGTCGCCGTCGAGAGCGAAGCCTTCGACCACGTCATAGACATGGCTGTGCGACAGGCGGGTTTCGGCGGCGACGACCGCCAGGCAGTCGAACGCCGGGTCGCCGGTTGCGTGCCCCGTCAGCGCCGCTTCGGTCAGATCCTCGATGCGCGCGATCCGGTCCGCGATGTCGCCGGCGGCGACGCTTTCGCCGCCATGATCCTGCCCGTCGGCGAGATCGTCGCACGCGCGGCACCAGGCGTAGAGCAGCCAGACCCTTTCACGAGTGGCGCGGTCGAACAGCCGCGAGGCAGCCGCGAAGCTTTTCGAGCCGCGCGCGATACTGGCTTCGGCAAAGCCCACCAGCTCTGCGCGCGGCAGCGTCACAGGTCGCTCTTGGTCATCGCGAAGATCGGCTGGTGCGGTTGATAAACGGCGATCGCGTCGAGCAGCTCGGCCAGCGTCGGCCGGGCGACGATGATCCCGGCATGCTGCGGCCGGATGAAGCCGGTCGCGATCATGTGCGCGTTGAAGGCGAGCAGATGGTCGAAGAAGCCGAAGGCGTTCAGCAGCCCCACGGGCTTTGCATGATAGCCGAGCTGCGCCCAGCTCACTGCTTCCCACAGCTCGTCCATCGTGCCGACACCGCCGGGAAGGGTGAGGAAACCGTCGGCAAGATCGGTAAAGCGCGCCTTGCGTTCGTGCATGTTGCGCACGACCTCGAGCGCGGAGAGGCCCTGATGCGCAACCTCCGGCCGCACCAGCGCCTCCGGAATCACGCCGATCACCTCGCCGCCCGCCGCCAGCGCCGCGTCGGCAACCGCGCCCATCAGGCCCAGCCGCCCGCCGCCATAGACGACGCCGATGCCCCTTTGCGCCAGATCGCTGCCCACCGACCGCGCGAGATCGACAAAGGCGGGATCTGGCGGAGTCGCCGACCCGCAATAGACGGCGAGACGGCGGGGCGTGGTCACGGCTGGTCCGCGATCATCAGGTCGGCGGTCGCGCGCGCGCTTCCCACCACGCCGGGAATGCCCGCGCCCGGATGCGTGCCCGCGCCGACGAAATAGAGGTTGCGGATGACGTCGTCCTGGTTGTGGACGCGGAAATAGGCGCTCTGGGTCAGCAGCGGCTCGAGGCTGAAGGCACTGCCATGATAGGCGCCGAGATCGTGGTGGAAATCCTGCGGCGTGTAATGGAAGCGCGTGGTGATCCGCGACCGGATGTCGGGGATCAGCCGCCGTTCGATCTCGTCGAGAATGCGTTCGGCGAGGACCGGCCCGACCTCGTCCCAGTTGACGGGCAGCTTGCCCTGATGCGGCACCGGTGCGAGCGCGTAAAAGGTCGAGCAGCCCTCCGGCGCCATGTCCGGGTCGGTGACGGTGGGATGGTGGAGGTAGAGCGAGAAATCCTGCGGAAGCACGCCATGGTCGTAGATGTCGCGCAGCAGCCCGGCATAGCGCGGGCCGAACAGGATCATGTGGTGCGGGATTCCCGGCCAGGCGCCCTTCAGCCCGAAATGCAGGACGAACAGGCTCGGCGACCATCTCTTGTGCGCGAGCTGCGCCGCCTCGCGCTGGCCCCGCGCATGGCCCGCGAGCAGCGTGCCGTAGCTGTGCACGAGGTCGGCATTCGACGCCACCGCGTCCGCCTCGACGCGATAGCCCTTGACCGTCTCCACCGCGCGCGCGCGGTCGCCCAGCGTCTCGATCCTCGCGACCGGATCACCGAGGCGAAGCGTGCCGCCCAGCCGCTCGAAATGGCGAACCATCCCGCTGACCAGCGCGTTGGTGCCGCCCTTGGCGAACCAGACGCCGCCGTCCTTCTCCAGCTTGTGAATCAGCGCGTAGATGGCGCTGGTCGTCATCGGGTTGCCGCCGACGAGCAGCGTGTGGAACGAGAGCGCCTCGCGCAGCTTCTCGTTCTTCACGAAGCTCGACACCATCGAATAGACCGACCGCCATGCCTGGTGCTTGGCGAGGGCCGGCGCTGCCCGGATCATGCTGGCGAAGTCGGGGAAGGCGACATGGCCCAGCTTTTCATAGCCTTCGCGGTACACGCCGGCCGAATAGTCGAGGAACTTCTCGTATCCCGCCACGTCGGCCGGGTTCAGCTTGGCGATCTCGGCACGGAGAGCGGGATCGTCGTTGCTGTAGTCGAAATTGGTCCCGTCGGGCCAGTTGAGCCGGTAAAAGGGCATGACCGGCAGCAGCGTCACGTCCCTGGCGATGTCATGCCCGGTCAGCCGCCAGAGCTGCGCCAGGCATTCGGGATCGGTGATGACGGTCGGGCCTGCGTCGAACACATGTCCGTCGCGGTGCCAGACATAGGCCCGCCCGCCGGCGCGGTCGCGCGCTTCCAGGATGGTTGTCGCAATACCTGCCGACTGGAGGCGGATGGCAAGGGCAAGGCCCCCGAATCCCGCGCCGATGACGATCGCTGATTTCAAGGCTCGGGTGCTCCAAGGGCGGCAAGGGCGCGGCCCACCGGGACCGGGGGCTTGCCCGCCAAGATACGCAATTTGTCGAAGGTCGATGATTGCCCCGCATAAAAGCGGTCGATGAGCGCGGGGTCAAGGCGGTAAAAGCGCGACAGCACCCGGTGGCGCTCGGCGGGCTCGGCCGCCTTGAACAGCAGGGTCGCCAGCATGCGGTAGAATGCCCCGCCGCGCCAGTGGTCGATCGCCGCGCGGCGAAGCCTTGCGTGGAGCGCCGGGGCGGACAGGTCCGCCATGTCCGCGATCATGGCGGCGACACGCACCGCATCCACCAGCGAATAGCCGGTCATCGCGTGGAAGAATCCGCCGCGCAGACCCGCCTTGGCGATGCCATCGCCGCCCGCCCGCCAGAATCGGTCGAAGTCGCCGCCCATGCAGACCGGCAGCACGCCGGTCTCGGTGCGGCTTACCCGTTCGACGGTCCAGCCGCGCGCGGCGGCATAGGCGGAGATGCGGGCGGCGAGGCGCTGGCTGTCGAGGTCGGGCGCGTCGCTGTAATAGGTGTCCTCGACGAACAGGCTGCGCGGGCCGAACGGCAGGACATAGACGAAGCGATAGCCGTCGAGCTGATCGACCGCCGCGTCCATGATGACCGGCCGGGTCAGGCCATGGGGTTCGGCCAGTTCCAGCTGCTGCCCCATGAACTTCTGATAGCCGAGGTCGAGCGCCGACATGTCGCCCGGCCCGCGTGCGTCGATCACCGCTGCGGCGGTCATGGTGCGGCCGTCGGCGAGCCGGATGGAGGTCGGGGTGAGCGCAGCGACGGTGCCGCGCACCAGCGATCCGGTCGGCAGCGCCGCGCGGATGGCGGCATCCAGCCGCTCGCTCTCGATGCTGCGATAGCCGGTCGTGAAGCTACGCTCGTAGGAAGCAAAGCGGACATCATGTCCGGGCCAGGCATGGACGAACAGCGGCGCTACCAGCCAGCCATGCTCCGGCGCGATATCGCTGTCGAAGCAGGACCAGACATGATTGCCGCCGATGCGGTCATCGGCCTCGATGAGGAGGAGGCTGAGGTCGGGCCGCTTCCTCGCGAGCGCGAGCGCGATCAGCCCGCCCGCAAGGCCCCCTCCGACGATGGCGATGTCGGGATGTGGGGGGGATGCCACCGAACCCTCCTCCGTCACTCCCGCGAAGGCGGGAATCCAGAGCCACAGGCGTTGGCCTGCGAAACCCTGGGTTCCCGCCTTCGCGGGAATGACTGTTGGAGGGTGGCAGTCATTTCCTCACCGCCGCCAGCGCGACAGGGTGATGCCGATATGCTCGTTGCGTTCGGTCAGCAGCAGCTTGACGATCTTGACGCTGACATGCCGGACCTTTGTGTCCTGAAGAAGGATCGTCTCGATGATATGGTCCGCCACGGCCTCGATCAGCTTGAAATGCTGGCCGGGCGGGAAGGCGGTGGCCGCCGCATGCTTGATGTCCATATAGTTCTTGGATGCGCCCAGCGGCGTGTCGGCCTCGTACCGGTCGGCAACCTGCATCAGCGCGCGCACGCTGATCCGCAGCGGCTGGGGCAGGTGCGTTTCCTCCGAATAGATGCCGGTCAGCACGTCGACGTCCAGATCGTCGACCTCCAGGACGAGCATGTCGTCCTGCGACCCAGGAAACGATGGCGCGTCCCGGAACAGGTTCATGGCAAATGTCGCTTTCCATTTTGCGGGGAGCGATTAAAGCGCGCCGCCTTGGGCGCTATTGCCCCCGATGATCGGAAACGGCAAGACGTGATAAGGCTCGAACCTCTGGCGCAGCATGCCGACGACGCGATCGACGCGCTGCTCGACGCGGCGTTCGGGGCTGACCGGCGCGCGCGTCCGGCCTATGCGATCCGGCGCGGAATGGCCTGGTTGACCGGCTTTTCCTATGCCGCCGTCAGTGCGGAGGGTGCGATGCTGGGGCTGCTGCAGAGCTGGCCCGTTGCGCTCGATCAGCCTGGCGGAGGGCAGGTGCCGCTGGTGATGGTCGGCCCCGTTGCGGTCCTGCCCGACCGTCAGGGCGATGGAATCGGCCGCGCGATGATGGACCGGTTGATCGCGGATGTGGAGCAGGCGGCGGCGTTGACGGGATGCGGCGACCCGCTGATGATGATCGGCGACGAACCCTATTATGGGCGCTTCTGGAATTTTCGCGCCGAACCGACTCGCGGCTGGGACGTTCCGGCGGGCGTCGATGCGGCCCGGCTGCTGGCCCGTCCCGCGGCGGCCGGCATGGCGCCGGTGCCTTCGGCGGGCAGACTGGGGCCAAGACGGGCCGAACCGGTGTGTGAGCCGGAGCCGGCAAGCCCGTCCCGGTAATTGAGGCCTTTCCCCGGGTGCGGGCAGCGCCTATCTGCTGTTCCATCATGCCCATGAAGCCTCCCCCCGACCTTGCCAGCCTGTCGCTTGCCGAAATCGCGCGGCTCGCTGCGGAGCAGAAGCTGCCGCCGGTGGACCAATGGAACCCCGCGCATTGCGGGCACAGCGGCATGCGCATCGATCGCGATGGCACCTGGTTTCATGAGGGCAGCCCGATCGGCCGGATGGAGATGGTGCGGCTGTTCGCGAGCGTCCTGCGGCGCGAGCCCGACGGGCGGCATGTTCTGGTCACGCCGGTCGAAAAGCTCGACATCGACGTCGAGGATGCGCCGTTCGTCGCGGTGACACTGCAGAGCGAGGGGGAGGGGCGCGAGCGGAAGCTGGCGTTCCAGCTCAACACCGGCGACCTGGTCGTGGCAGGTCCCGATCATGCCATCATCCTGCGCGACGACCAGAGCGGCCCGCGACCCTATCTGGCCGTGCGCGGCGGAATGGATGCGCGGATCGCGCGCAGTGTCTACTACGAGCTGGCAGCGATGGCGTTGGCGGAGGGCGAGGAGGCGCCCGGCGTGTGGAGCGGCGGTCGCTGGTTCCCACTGACCCCGGACAGCGACTGAATGCGTCTTCGCGAGGCGCTGAACCGGCTGCTGGCCGAGGGGCACGCCCTCGACCACGCGCCGATCGACCCGGGCCAGAACTTCACGCTTTCGGGTGAGGCGCATGCGCCCGCAGGGGTCCTGGTGGCGATCACCGATCGTGCCGAGCCCGGGGTCATCCTCACCAAGCGTTCCGCCACGCTTCGCAAACATGCGGGGCAGGTGGCCTTTCCGGGCGGGCGCATGGATCCCGGCGACGCCGACGTGATCGCGACCGCACTGCGCGAGGCGGAGGAGGAGATTGCGCTGCCCCCCGCCGCGGTCGACATCCTCGGCACCACCGATCCCTATCGCACCGCCACCGGCTTCGCGATCGTTCCCGTCGTCGGCGTGATCCCGCCCGACCTGCCGCTGGTGCCGCGCGCCGGCGAGGTCGACGCCATCTTCGAGGTGCCGCTTAGCTATCTGCTCGATCCCGACCGTCGGACGCGGCATGCCGTTCAGGTGGACGGCTTTGGCGAGAGGCACTACCACGAGATTCTCTGGCAGGACTGGCGCATCTGGGGAGTGACCGCCGCCATGATCGTGAACCTGTCGCACCGGCTCGACCGCTTCGCCCTGCGCGCCATGGACGAGGGCACATGAGCGCCGCTTCCAATATGGCGCCACCGCTGCCTGACCGCCTGCCCGACAGCGCGTGGCGCAGCCGGCCGGAGCTGGTGGCGCTGTGTGCCGTTCTCAATCCCATGGCGGAGGGGGGCGGGGACGTGCGGGCGCGCTATGTCGGCGGCGCGGTGCGGGACAGCCTCCTCGGCATTCCGGTCAAGGACATCGATATCGCCACCATCGACCGGCCGGAAGCGGTGATGGAGCGCCTGGCGGCGGCAGGCATCAAATGCGTGCCGACGGGACTCGCGCATGGGACGGTGACCGCTGTCACCGGGGCGGGGCCGGTGGAGATCACCACCCTGCGCCGCGATGTCTCGACCGATGGCCGCCGCGCCACCGTTGCCTTCGCGGACGATTGGCGCGAGGACGCGGCGCGGCGCGACTTTACGATGAACGCGCTTTATGCGGACCCCGACAGCGGCGTCATCCTCGACTATTTCGGCGGGCGCGCGGACCTGCTCGACGGACGGGTGCGCTTCATCGGCGACCCGGCGGCGCGGATCGACGAGGATCATCTGCGCATCCTGCGCTATTTCCGTTTCCTCGCCCGCTTCGGCACCGTCGACCGCGACGCGGACGATTATGCCGCCTGTGTCGAGCGCGCGCCGACGCTGATGGCGCTGTCGCGCGAGCGGATCGCCGACGAACTGCTCAAGCTGCTGTCGGTCGCGGACCCGGTGCCCGCGCTCGAACTCATGGTCGAGGGCGGGATCTTCCGCCCGGTCCTGCCCGAGATCGACGCGGGGGGCGTTCAGCGCGTGGCGGCGTTGCGAGGTCGCGAGTCGGCCATGGGCCTCGCGCCCGAGGGCCTGCGCCGGTTCATCGCGCTGGTCCCTCAGGATGCGGCGATTGCCGACGCGCTCGCGGCCCGGCTCAAGCTCTCGAACAAGGCGCGAGGCCGGATCGCGCAGGCGCTGGGCGAGCCGGTGGCGGGCAATGCCCATGCGCTGGCCTTTCGGCTGGGGAAGGGGGCGGCGGAGGACCGGATCGCTTTGGGTCGTGCGCTGACCCCCGAAGCGGCGGCGATCCTTGCCGGCTGGACCGTGCCGCGCTTACCGGTCGGCGGACGCGACCTGATCGCGCGTGGCGTCACGGCGGGGCCGGCGGTGGCCCGCCTGCTGCGTGCTGTCGAGGATGAATGGGTCGCGGCGGGCTTTCCGGGCCGCGACGAGGCGCTGGCGATGGCCGATCAGTTGCTGTCGCGGGAGCGATTGTCCAACCAGTAAGCGAAGGCGTCGTCCACCGTCATCGGACGCGCGAAATAATAGCCCTGGCCGCGATCGCAGCCGAGTGTCGCGAGTGCCCGGCCCGCCTCCGACGTTTCGATGCCTTCGGCGACGGTCTTCATGCCCAGCGTGCGGGCAAGCGACAATATGGCGCGAACGATCGCGGTCTTGTCGGAATCGCCGACCATGTCGGTGACGAAGCTGCGGTCGATCTTGAGCACGTCGATCGGCAGCATCTGCAGATTGGCGAGGTTGGAGAAGCCGGTGCCGAAATCGTCCATCGCGATGCTGATGTTCATCGCCTTGAGTTCGTCGAGCAGCAGCCGTGTCTTCTGGATGTCCGCCACCACCGCGCTTTCGGTCATCTCGACCGTGATGCGGTGGCCGTCGATCCCGGCACTGTCGAGCGCTTCGCGAACGGCCTGCGAAACATCGTCGCGGCTGATCTGCACCGGGGAGAGGTTGACGTTCATCATCACGTCCGCCTCATGGCCCAGACGCTGGTCCCAGTCGGCCAGGATCCGCGCCGTCTCGGCCAGCGCCCAGCGACCCAGATGGACGATCAGGCCCGATTCCTCGGCCACGGGTATGAACTCGGCGGGTGAGACGACGCCCAGCTGTGCGTCGGTCCACCGCGCCAGCGCCTCGAAGCCGACGACATTGCCCGTCCTGAGATCGGCAAACGGCTGGAGCTGGAGATGAAGCCCCTGCGCGTCGAGGGCATCGCGCAGGCGGCTCTCGATAACGAAGCGCTGCTGCGCCTCCACAAGCGCGTTCTGCCGATGAACCTCGAAGCGGTTGCTGAACTTGGCGCGCTTGACAGCGGCCTGCGCCCGGCGAAACAGCTCCTCGGAGTCCACCGTGCCATGCGGATCGACCGCGCATCCCACGGCTGCTTCGACGTTGATCGAGTAGGACCCGATGCGGATCGGGTTGGCCAGCGCGTCGCGCGCGCGTTGCGCCACGCGTTCGGCCACTTCGGGATCGTAGATGGCGCTCGAGAAGATGGCGAACTCGTTGCCCCCCACCCGCGCGAGCGTGTCGCCGGCGCGGAGCACGGCCTTGATTCGCCGCGCGACCGTGATGATGATTTCGTCACCCGCGATCGGACCGAGCGACTCGTTGATCCGGCTGAAGCGGACAAGGTCCAGCATCAGCACCGCGCGCGGGCTGTCCGGCTGGTGATTGCCGGCTTCGACCAGTTCCAGGAATCCGGCCCGGTTGGGCAGCGCCGTCAGGGAATCGGTCAGCAGTTCCCGGCGAAGGACCTGTTCGATGCGGCTCTGGTCGGTATGATCGACGACCGTGAACAGCGCCATTGGCGGTTTGCCTGGCGGGCTCGGAAGATATGACAGATAGCCGCGGAACGCCCGCGGGCCGAGGAGCGTGTTGTAGCTGAGATCAACCTGGAGGTCCGCGACCCGGCCGCTGGCGACATTCTCGCAATCGCTGATATAGCTGCTGACCGGCGGAAGGGCGTCCACCGTCGAATGCGACCGCTCCTCAATGAACTCGATGTACCGCTGGTTGGATACGACGCGTTCCACGCTGCCGTCCCTGACGCGAAAGATCATGGCCGGGTGCGGCATCGCGCCCACCAGGTCCACCAGATGCTCGTCGGCAGGGGTATAGGCTTCCCCCCGCACCGGACTGCGTCGGGTGGCGCGCGGTATGTCCTGATTGGCGACGCGGCTGGCCATGGCTGTACGACTAGCCGCACGTAGTTAAGGAAGCATAAAGTCTAAGCGGTCAGCGCCAATATTGAAGGCAATTAAATGAAGCCGTCGAAGCGGTTGCTGCGCGGGAAGCCGGTGGGGGGCATGCGCCCGACTGCGCCGCGCGCCGCGCGCCAGCCGAGCAGGTCGGTTTCGGTGCGGACGCGGCCCTGTTCGCCGCCCATCGTCCAGCTGAGGCCCTTTGCCAGCGTGAACGCCATCGCGTCGGAGAGGCCGCCGTCCTTGTACCGCTGGAGCTGGACGCCCTGGCCACGGTTCATCACGGGAAGCTCGGCGAGTGCGAAGATCACAAGCTTGCGGTTGTCGCCGATGACGGCGACGCTGTCGGCATCCGCCGGCACCGGCTTCACGACCTGAAGCGCCGCGTCGGCCCGGACGTTGACGACCTGCCGGCCCTTGCGGGTCTCAGCCAGGATTTCCGTCACCTCGGCGACGAACCCGCGACCGTCGGACGCGGCGAGCAGCAGCCGCTCGCCCGCGCGGGCAGGCAGAAGCGCGACAATCGCGCTGTCATTGCCCAGATCGATCATCAGCCGCACGGGCTCGCCAAAGCCGCGCCCCCCCGGCAGCTTGTCGGCGGGGATCGTGAACAGCCGCCCGTCCGACCCGGCGAGCAGCAGCTTGTCCGTGGTCTGCGCATGAAAGGCTGTGCCCAGAGCGTCGCCTTCCTTGAACTTGAGCGCCTCTGTCTGGCCCAGATCGACATGCCCCTTCACCGCGCGGATCCAGCCGCGCTGCGACAGGATGACGGTGATCGGCTCGCGTTCGATCATCGCCTCCAGCGGAATCTCGCGCGTTGGAGCGGCTTCCTCTATCGACGTGCGGCGCCGACCGATCGCGGTCGCGGGATCGTAGCGCTTGCGCAGCGCGGCAAGGTCGCGTTTCAGCCGGGTGCGCTGGCGGGCTGGGCTTTCGAGCAGCTTCTGAAGCTCGTCGCGCTCCTTCAGCAGCTCGTCGCGCTCGCGGCGAAGCTCCATTTCCTCCAGCTTGCGCAAGCTGCGCAGGCGCATGTTCAGGATCGCCTCGGCCTGGCGGTCGGTCAGCGCGAATTCGGCCATCATCACCTGCTTGGGCTCATCCTCGGTGCGGATGATCTCGATCACCCGGTCGAGGTTGAGATAGGCGATGATATAGCCGTCGAGCAGTTCCAGCCGGTCGGCGATCTTGTCGAGCCGGTGCTGGCTCCGTCGCTGGAGCACTTCGACCTGATGGCGCAGCCATTCGGTCAGCACTTCATGAAGGCCCATCACGCGCGGCGTATGGCTCGCGTCGAGGACGTTGAGGTTCAGCGGAAAGCGCGTTTCCAGATCGGTCAGTCGGAACAGGCTGTCCATCAGCACCTGCTCGTCCACGGTGCGCGCACGCGGTTCGAGGACGATGCGGATCTCCGCGTCCGATTCGTCGCGAATGTCGGCGAGGATCGGCAGCTTCTTGTCGTTTATGAGCGCGGCGATCTGCTCGATCAGCTTGGCCTTCTGCACCTGATAGGGCACTTCGTCGATCACCGCGATCCAGCTTCCCCGGCCGGTGTCCTCGCGGTGCCAGCGCGCGCGGAGGCGGAACGAGCCGCGGCCCGTGACATAGGCGTCGGCGATCGTCGCGGGCGGATCGACCAACAGGCCGCCCGTCGGAAAGTCGGGGCCGCGCACATGCTCCATCAATGCGGCGGGCGGGGCGTCGGGCTGGTCGATCAGCAGGCTCGCGGCGTCGATGATCTCCGCGACATTATGCGGCGGAACGCTCGTCGCCATGCCGACCGCGATACCCGACGCGCCGTTCGCGAGCAGGTTGGGGAAGAGGCCGGGGAAGATTTCCGGCTCCTCCTCCTCGCCATTATAGGTCGCACGGAAGTCGACGGTGCCTTCGTCGAGGCCGGCCATCAGGTCGGAGGCCGCCTGGGTCAGCCGCGCCTCGGTATAGCGCATCGCCGCCGCGTTATCGCCGTCGACATTGCCGAAATTGCCCTGGCCGTCCACCAGGGGCGTGCGCAGCGAGAAGTCCTGCGCCAGCCGCACCATGGCGTCATAGACCGACGCGTCGCCATGCGGATGATATTTGCCGATGACGTCGCCGACGACACGCGCGCATTTCTTGTACGCGGTGGTGTTCCGCGTCGGGTCGCTGGCCAATATGTCGGGGTTGGCGCCGCCCGGCTCCAGCCTCAGCAGCCGCATTGCCCAGAGCAGCCGACGGTGGACCGGCTTCAATCCGTCGCGCAGGTCGGGAAGCGACCGCGCGGTGATCGTCGAGAGCGCGTAGATCAGATAGCGCTCGGAAAGGGCCGCGTCGAAGGGATGGTCCCGGATGGCGTCGAACGGATCGCGGAAATCGGACATGCGGCGCGCATATCAGCGGCGCCGCCGGTTGAACAGCCATGGAGAAGGTTCCGGCGGTCCGGCGATCCCCGCATGCGGTTCGCCGCAAAAGGCGCGTCCATGCTCTTGCGGTGCAAGTCTCTGCAGTGAAAGAAGAAGTTAATGCCAAGGCGGCTATGACGGCGGGGGGCGCCGTCGGTCGCGGCGTTTTTACGCATGGGTGGGGTTATGGAAATTGCAGGCCTGTTCTACGGTATCCTCCTGAGCTTCGTTCTGTCGGCGGCGTCACGCAATCGCCGGGAAGGTCGCAGCCATCCGCCGATGCTGATCTATACCGGGCATCTGCTGCTCGGCCTGACCGCCGGAGCGGCATTGCTGCTGGCGACCTGGGTCATCCTTCAGTTGCTGGGCTGAACCGGACCGGCCGCCGCCAAGCGGCCATTGATCCTGCGCGGGCTGGGGCTTATCGGGGGCCGATGAGCAAAGCGCCGATCGCCGCCTATCCCGCCCTTCGCCTCCGCCGGACGCGCGCAAGCGCCTGGAGCCGGGCATTGTTCGCCGAAAACCGGCTGTCGCCCGCGGACTTCATATGGCCGCTGTTCGTCACCGATGGTGAGGGCGTCTCGGAACCGATCGGCTCGCTTCCGGGCGTTTCGCGCTGGTCGGTGGACCGGATCGTCGAGCGTGCGCGCGAAGCGGCGGCGGCGGGGATTCCCTGCCTGGCGCTGTTTCCCAACACGCCGGCCGCACGGCGCAGCGACGATGGCGCGGAGGCGCTCAATCCCGACAATTTGATGTGCCGGGCGATCCGCGCGATCCGCGATGCGGGCGTGGAGATCGGCCTGCTGACCGACGTGGCGCTCGATCCCTATACGGCGCACGGGCAGGATGGCCTGCTTGATCCCGACGGCTATGTCGTCAATGATGCAACGGTCGACGTGCTGGTGGGGCAGGCGCTCAATCAGGCGGCGGCGGGCGCGGACATCATCGCGCCCTCCGACATGATGGACGGCCGTGTGGGCGTGATCCGCGAGGCGCTGGAGGCCGACGGCCACGCCAATGTTCAGATCATGGCCTATGCCGCCAAATATGCGAGCGCCTTCTACGGCCCGTTCCGCGATGCTGTGGGATCGCGCGGCCTGTTGAAGGGCGACAAGCGCGGCTATCAGATGGACCCGGCCAACGGGGCGGAGGCGCTTCGCGAGGTCGCGCTCGACATTGCGGAAGGCGCAGACGCGGTGATGGTGAAGCCGGGCCTGCCCTATCTGGATGTGGTGGCACGGGTGAAGGACGCGTTCGACGTGCCGGTCTTCGCCTATCAGGTGTCCGGCGAATATGCGATGATCGAGGCCGCCGCCGCAGCAGGGGCGGGGGACCGCGATGCGCTGATCCTCGAGACGCTCATGGCCTTCAAGCGCGCCGGCTGCACCGGCATACTGACCTATCATGCGCTCGACGCGGCGCGGCTGCTGGGAGACTGAACAGGTGACCGGACCCACGATCATTCCGTTCGAAGGCAAGACGCCGCGTATCCACGACAGCGCCTTCGTGGCGCCGGGCGTGGTGCTGATCGGCGATGTCGAGATCGGCCCGGAAGCGAGCGTGTGGTACAACTGCGTGATCCGCGCCGACGTCAACCGCATTCGTATCGGCGCGCGCAGCAACATCCAGGACGGCACCGTCGTCCATTGCGACAGTCCGAAGGACGGTCGCCCGGAGGGATATCCGACGATCATTGGCGAGGATGTGCTGATCGGTCATCTTGCGATGGTCCATGGCTGCACCTTGCACGACCGCGCGTTCGTGGGTCTGGGCGCCATCGTCATGGACGGTTGCACGATCGAAAGCGACGCCATGCTGGCGGCGGGTGCGATGCTGACGCCCGGCAAGTGCATCCCGGCGCGCCAGCTCTGGGCGGGGCGCCCCGCCAAACTGCTACGCGACCTCGACGATGCGGCCATCAAGGATCAGCGACGCGGCGCGGGACATTATGTCAGCTATGCCAAGCGGCACCGCGCTGCGGTCGAGGCCGCAGGCGGCTGATCGGTCAGCGCGACGCCAGCCGGAGGCTGAGCGCGTCCAGCCGGTCGTTCTGGCTGTCCACCATCGCCACCACTGCCGCACGCGCTCCGGCAATGGCCGCGACATCGGCGGCGGCCTGTGCGGGATCGTCGCCGTTCGCGCGGCCCGCATAGAGCGTGTCGAGAGTCGCCAGCGCCGCAACGCTGCCATAGCGGTTCGACTGGAGCGCGCTGATCCACCGCTGCGCCGTCACCCATTGCTCGCTGCCGGGCGAGGAGGCCGCAGCGGCGTCTGCGCTGCGGCTGCCCTCGTCATAGATACGGTCGAAGGCGGCGGCGGCTTCGGCTGCGCGCGCGGCAAGCGTCGCCACCTCCGCCGCCAGAGCGGGATCGGCGGCCACCGGCGCCGGGTTGGCCGTTGCCTCGCTCGCTTCGGTCGCCGCTTCCGCATCGCGATCGCGGGTTTCGACGGGGCGGGGCAGGAGCGAGGGATAAGGCTCGCGCTGCGCCAGCGCCGGCAGCGCGGGAACGAAGGACAGCAGGCCAAGGAGCGGGGCGAAGAGGCGACGCATGATGCGACGGCATTTAGGCGCGCCGCCACGTCACGGCAAGCGCCGGGATGGCGAGCGGCCGATCGCGGCGGCAACGGGCGAATGGCTCGCCAATCCGTCATTGACAGCGGAGGGGTGATCCCTTAACGGGCCACTTTCCGCGTGCGGACCCCGGTTTCCGGTTGTTCGCGCGCATAGCAGTTAGACCGGAAGAGTTCAGGCCCATGTTCGCAGTCGTGCGCACGGGCGGCAAGCAGTATCGCGTCGCCGCCGGAGACAAGATCGTCGTTGAGAAGCTGGCCGGTGAGGCCGGCGATTCCGTCACGCTGGACGACGTCCTGCTCGCGGGAGACGGTGGCGAGGTCAAGGATGCGGCGGGAATCACCGTCGCGGCCGAGATCATCGCGCAAGCGAAGGGCGACAAGGTCATCGTCTTCAAGAAGCGCCGCCGCCACAATTATCGCCGCCGCAACGGCCATCGCCAGCAGCACACGATCCTCAAGATCGTGTCGATCGGCGCCTGAACCCAGTTTCGAGGAGTTTGAGCAATGGCACATAAGAAAGCTGGCGGTTCGTCGCGTAACGGTCGCGATTCGGAATCGAAGCGCCTCGGCGTAAAGCGGTTCGGCGGTCAGGACGTGATCGGGGGCAACATTCTCGTCCGTCAGCGCGGCACCCGCTTCTATCCCGGTCGCAACGTCGGCATCGGCAAGGACCATACGCTGTTCGCGCTGGGTGAGGGCAAGGTCGTGTTTCACACCGGCAAGCTCGGCCGCAAATATGTGTCGGTCGATGCGGTAGCCGAAGCCGCCGAATAAGCGGGCAGACAGCTTCACTCCTTCAAGGGGCGGTCCGATTGGTCGGGCCGCCCTTTTGCTATGACCTGCTGTTCAGAACAATGCAGGCGACAGCAGCATCAGTATGCCCGCCAGGCTCGTCAGGAACACGATGCTCCTCAGCACCGGCACACCGAGCGCGTAGAGCGGAAGATAGATCACCCGCGCCGCCAGCCAGAGCAGCGCCCCTGCCGTAGTGAGGGGGCTTTCCAGCCCCGCGATGCTGATGATCGCAATCGCTGCGACGACGATCGGGAACGTCTCGAAATAATTGGCCTGCGCCCGCATCAGGCGGCCCACGATCGGTTCGGGGTCAGGCAGCGCCTCGTCGCGTGCACCCATGTTCCATTTGGCGCCATATTGTCGGGTCTTCACATGACCTGCCGCGAAAATATGCACCAGCCCGAGTATCGCTCCCCATGCCAGCACGGTCAGTTCGGTCGTCATGCCCTGTGTCCTCTTTTCGGCTGCCCGGCGAGTAGACGAAAAAAAGGCCGCCCTGACAAGCAAGGCGGCCCAGTCGTCCGTTCGCAGGAGGAACATCGTTCGGTCAATTTCAAGGAGCCACCGGCTCCGGCTGCGAAAATGACCTGATCCTGGGTGGCGGGCGGACCGGCGTGCGGTCCGCCCTGCCGGAACTTAGTTGTAGGCGCGCTCGCCGTGGCTCGACAGGTCGAGGCCCTCGGTCTCGGCGTCGGGGGTAGCCCGCAGCCCAACCGTCTTTTCCAGTCCGAAGAACAGGACAGCCGATCCGACGCCCGACCAGACGAGCGTGAACAGGACCGCCTGGATCTGGATCCAGAGCTGCTTGCCCATGTTGTAGCTCGCCGCATCGAAACCGGCGGGGAAGACGGTGTAGTCGAACACGCCCTGGCCGCCGAGCGACGGAGCCGCAACGATCGCGGTGGCGATGGCGCCGACGATGCCGCCGACACAGTGGATGCCGAACACGTCGAGGCTGTCGTCATAGCCCAGCATGCCCTTCACCTTCGCGACGAAGAGGTAGCAGATCGGCGAAACGATGAAGCCGAGCGCGATCGAGGTCATCGGAGCGGCGAAGCCCGAAGCCGGAGTGATCGCGACCAGACCCGAAACCGCACCCGACACCGCGCCAAGCATCGAGGGCTTGCCGTGGACGAACTGCTCGATGAGGGCCCAGCTGACGGCCGCGGCGCAGGTGGCGACCATGGTGTTGATGAAGGCAACGGCGGTGACACCGTTCGATTCGAGGTTGGAGCCGGCGTTGAAGCCGAACCAGCCGACCCACAGCAGGCTGGCGCCGATCATGGTCATGACCATCGAGTGCGGCGGCATCGGCTCCTTGGGGAAGCCCATACGCTTGCCGATGACCAGCGCACCCACCAGACCGGCGATGCCGGCATTGATGTGAACGACGGTGCCGCCGGCGAAGTCGAGGGCGCCCCAGCCCCAGAGCAGGCCGTAGTCGGTGGGAGCGTCGACCAGGAAGTCCGGGCCAGCCCAGTACCAGACCATGTGCGCCATCGGATAATAGACGATGAGCGACCAGAGGACGGTAAAGATCAGCAGGCCGCTGAACTTGATGCGTTCAGCGAACGCGCCGATGATCAGCGCGGGGGTGATCATCGCGAACGTCATCTGGAACACGACGAAGGTCAGTTCAGGGATATAGACGTTGTTGCTGAAGGTCGCGGCAAAGGTTGTGCCGTCGACGCCCATCAGGAACGCCTTGGACAGGCCGCCGAAGAAGTGGTTGTCGCCGCCCGAGGTGAAGGCGATCGAATAGCCGCAAATACACCACATGATTCCCGCGACCGATGCGATCATGAAGACCTGCATCAGGACGCTGAGCATGTTCTTCGACCGGACGAGGCCGCCATAGAAGAGTGCGAGGCCGGGTGCGGACATCATCAGCACGAGCACGGAGCAGATCAGCATCCAGGTCGTGTCGCCCTTGTTGACCATGCCGGCCATGGCGGCGGCGTCGGGCGCCTTCACCATGTCCTGCGCCGCCGCAGGCAGCGCGGCGAACAGCGAAAGGCCGACAGCCCCCGCGCCCGCGCAAATCTTGTCTCTCAAAGTCATGCGTTCCCCCTTTTCTTCAGAGCGCGGTTTCGCCGGTTTCACCGGTGCGGATCCGCACCGCCTGCCCGACATCGAGCACAAAGATCTTGCCGTCGCCGATGGCGCCGCTGTTGGCGGCCTGCTGGACCGCCTCGACCACGCGAGGAGCCAGCGAATCGTCGCAGACCACCTCGACCTTGATCTTCGGGACCATGTTCGTGGAATATTCGGCGCCGCGGTAGATTTCGGTCTGGCCCTTCTGCCGGCCGAAGCCCTTGACCTCGCTGACCGTCATTCCCGCGATGCCCAGCGCCGTGAGCGCTTCGCGGACATCGTCAAGCTTGAACGGCTTGATGATTGCCATGATGAGTTTCATGTCGCCCCCTTTATCTGGTGTGCGTCCAGAGAGGGATGCAAGGCCTGTGCCAGTTTCCTAACGGCGGGTTAACGCGACTCTGGCGTGCGGCGAAACGTTGCGAGCGCCGATTCTTTGGGCATCGCCGCTGCGATGCACAAAATTTGTGCAGTTTGCGGAAACGTCATTCCCGCGAAAGCGGGAATCCAGAGTCGCTTGGCTCAGCGCCTTTGGATTCCCGCTTCCGCGGGAATGACTTTCGTGGACGCGGGAGGTGCTTACGCCGACGCGGTTCCGCCGACGGTCAGCCCGTCGATCAGCAGCGTGGGCTGGCCGACGCCTGCGGGCACACCCTGGCCGCCCTTGCCGCACATGCCGATGCCTTCGTCGAGCGCCATGTCGTCGCCGATGCCGATCACCCTGGTCAGCACGGTGGGGCCATCGCCGATCAGCGTTGCGCCCTTGATCGGGTCGCCGATCCGGCCGTCCTTCACCCGATAGGCCTCGGTGCACGAGAAGACGAACTTGCCCGACACGATGTCGACCTGTCCGCCGCCGAAGCTGGTGGCGTAGATGCCGTCCTTGACGCGCGAGAGAAGCGCCTTCGGATCGTCGCGGCCCCCGCGCATGAAGGTGTTGGTCATGCGCGGCATGGGCGCATGGGCATAGCTTTCCCGGCGGCCGTTGCCGGTGGGCGCTACGCCCATCAGCCGGGCGTTCAGCCGGTCCTGCATATAGCCCTTGAGGATACCGTCCTCGATCAGGATGTTTTCCTGAGTCGGCGTGCCCTCGTCGTCGATGCTGAGCGAGCCGCGCCGTTCGGCGATGCTGCCGTCATCGACTACGGTGACGCCGGGTGCCGCGACCCGCTGGCCGATGCGCCCGGTGAAGGCCGATGTGCCCTTGCGGTTGAAGTCGCCTTCGAGGCCGTGCCCGATCGCCTCGTGGAGCAGAACGCCGGGCCAGCCGGGGCCGAGCAGCACGGTCATCTCCCCGGCGGGGGCGGGAACGGAGCGAAGGTTGACCTCGGCCTGCGCGATCGCCTCGGTGACGGCGCGCTGCCAGGTGGCCTCTTCGAGGAGCGAGTCGTAGAGATAGCGCCCGCCGATCCCGAACACGCCGGTTTCGCGGCGGCCGTTCTCCTCCATGATGACCGAGACGTTGAGCCGGACGAGGGGGCGCACGTCGGACGCGACGAAGCCGTCGGGCCGGACGATCTCGATGACCGACCAGCTTCCCGCGAGGCTGGCGGAAACCTGGACCACGCGGGGATCGCGGGCGCGGGCCGCAGCGTCGATCCGCGCGCACAGGTCGACCTTGGTCGCGAACGGCACAAGGTCGAGCGGATTGGCTTCGGTATAGAGATGCCGGTTGGTCCGCGCCGGCGGGGGGGCCGGGGCCTGCGCCGTGGGATCGAGGAGGCGCAGCGTCTCCGCCGCGCGGCGGATCGCTCCTTCGGAAATGTCGTTGGCATGGGCGAAGCCGGTCATCTCGCCCGAAACGCCGCGCAGCCCGAAGCCCGCATCGGTCGAATAGTCCGCCGTCTTCAGCCGGCCGTCGTCAAAGCCGAACGCCTCGCTGGCGCGGTACTGAAGATACAGCTCGCCGTCATCGCAACCGCCCAGAGCTTCGGCCGTCAGACGGCGCGCGCCATCGGGGTCGAGCGCCCCCTCACGATAGAGAAAGCGGCGGACGTCGTGGATTTCGGATGCGGGGGCGGTGTTCGTCATGGGTCCGATATAGGAGGTGGCGGCGGTTGGCTCCAGCCCTTGCGCAGATTGTTCGCGCAGAGGCGCAAAGGCCGCAGAGGGCCTTGCTATCCGCCCAAGACGAATGATTTTTCACGCGGAGCCAGGGTGCACCCGTCTCCGCGCAGAGCAATCAGCCGTGGTCGGGGCTGGCGCTCGATGAGATGTCGGGGAGCGTGTCCTGCGCAACGCCGTCGGCGGGTCCGCCGATCAGCACGAAGCGGCGATCGCAATAGCCGCAGTCGACATAGCCATGCTCGTCGATCTCGAGGAAGACACGCGGGTGGCCGAGCGCCGCTGGGATGCCGTCGCCCGATCCGTCGCAAGTGACGCGGCGGCTGGATACGCGGAAGGTCTGGGGCGGCGGCGGTATCGTCATGCGCGGCGATTAGCACCGCTCAGGAACAGCGGCAATATCCATGCGGGCGGGTTGCTGGTTTCGCGGTGCCGCTCGCCCACGATACGCAAAACAGCGTATCGCCTGCCTGCCGCTGCGCCGCCCACTTAGTCCCCGCGGCCACTGCGCATATTCCGCGCGGCCGTCCGCCCTTGAGGGAGGGCGCGGATATGGGGAACAGGGCATGACGAGCAACGACGCCTTGCCGATGAGCAAGCGCGATCTTCTGGGGCTGATCGGCGTCACCGCCGGCGCCAGCGCGATGTATATGGCGATGTCCAGCCTCGGCCAGGCGCAGGCATCGACCTTCAAGGGGCCGATCAAGCTCGAAGGCGGCGCGAAAGGCGCATCGGTTCTGATCCTCGGCGCGGGTGTTGCCGGCATGACCGCCGCGCTCGAACTGAGCCGCGCCGGGTACGAGGTCCAGATCCTCGAATATAACGACCGCGTCGGCGGCCGGGCGTGGACGCTGAAGGGCGGCGACAGCTATACCGAGCTGGGCGGCGCGACGCAGACATGCGGCTTCGCGCCGGGCAATTACATCAACCCCGGGCCGTGGCGAATCCCGTGGCATCACCATGGCCTCGTCCATTACTGCCATGAACTCGGCGTTCCGCTCGAACCGTTCATGCAGGTCAACTACAACGCCTATATCCACTCGACGCAGGCATTCGGCGGCAAGCCGCAACGTTATCGCCACGTCCAGGCGGATTATTATGGCTATGTCGGCGAACTGCTCGCCAAGGCGGTCAGGAAGGACGCGCTTGCTGATGCGGTGACAAAGGAGGATGGCGAAATCCTGCTCGAATCGCTCCGCGACTGGGGCGCGCTCGACAAGGACTTTCGCTATGTGAAGGGGCGCGCGTCGAGCAACCGGCGCGGCTGGGCGAAGGAACCCGGCGGCGGCCTGACGGCCGAGCCGATCCCGTCCGATCCGATGGACCTGCAGACGCTGCTTCGGTCGGGGGCGTGGAAGTCGATCGCCACCGGCCTCACCTGGGATCATGAATTTTCGATCTTCCAGCCGGTCGGCGGCATGGAACAGGTCGCCAAGGGGTTCGAGCGCGCGGTCGGCAAGTTCGTTCGCCTCAATTCCAAGGTGACGAAGATCGAGCAGGGGGAGAAGGGCGTCACCGCCACCTATACCGACACCCGCACCGGCAAGACCGCCACCGCCAGCGCCGACTGGTGCATCTGCACCATCCCGCTGCCGATCCTGGCGCAGGTCGAGATGAATGTCGGCGAGGCGCTGGCGGCGGCGATCCGCGCGGTGCCCTACACCACCAGCGTCAAGGTCGGGCTGGAGTTCAAGCGGCGCTTCTGGGAGCAAGACGACCAGATCTACGGCGGCATCACCTATACCGACCTGCCCAACCGCCAGATCAGCTATCCCAGCACCAATTACGGCTCGCGCGGGCCGGGCGTGCTGCTCGGCGTCTATACCGGCGGCACCTTCGGCTATGAGATGACGGCGCTGTCGCCGCAGGAGCGGATCGCCAAGGCGATCGAATGGGGCGAGCAGATTCATCCGCAGTATCGGGCCGAGTTCCTCAACGGCGTCTCGGTCGGCTGGCACCGCGTGCCCTGGGTGCTCGGCTGCTTCGGCCAGTGGAGCGAAAAGACGCGCGCCGAGCATTACAGGAATCTGTGCGAGTTCGACGGACGCATCGTCCTGGCGGGCGAACATGCCTCCTATTACGGCGGCTGGCAGGAGGGCGGCATCACGTCCGCCATCGACGTCATCACCCGTCTTCATCAACGCGTGCTGGCGAGCTGACCCATGCAAAGATTGCGAATCATCACTCTGGGCGTCGCCGCGCTGGCTGCGCTGGGCGCGGTCGGCGGAGCGACGGCGCAGGAGCGTCAGGCGCCGCCGGTTACCACCGGCGACGCCTTCCAGTCAGGCGGGCAGTTCGGCGAGAAGACCGGCGAGTCGCTCTACCGGAACGTCTGC
>CAZJCT010000023.1:0-30648 GCA_964544675.1 uncultured Sphingobium sp. | reverse complement strand
GCAACATCTGCCCCTATATGGCGATGAACACGATCGAAAAGCTCTACCTCGCGCTTCGCGACCTGACGCCGCGAATCGAGATGGAGGAGGACCTCCGCCTCGCCGCGAAGCGGAGCCTCGACCGCATGCTGGAGATGGCGAGCGGGTCGGTCGGCAAGGGCGATCTGGGCGCGCGGGGATGACCGACGGCGGCCGCGATGCAGCCGCCATCCTGCGTTTCTGGTTTGAAGATGTCGGGCCGGAACGCCATTTCGCCAAGGACGATGCGCTCGACCGCGAGATCGACCGGCGCTTCCGGGCGCTACGGGACTCGGTGCTGGCGAGCGAGGCGGACGGGTGGCGCGATACGCCTGACCGCTTGCTCGCCGCGATCATCCTGCTCGACCAGTTTTCGCGCAATATCGACCGGGACAGCGGCAGGGCCTTCGCCGCCGACCCGCTCGCGCTCGAACTCGCGCTGTCGGGGATCGCCGCCGGACATGACCGGGCGCTCCCGCCCGACCGGCGCGCCTTCCTCTATATGCCGCTGATGCATGCGGAGGACCGTGGCGTCCAACGCTTCTCGGTCCGCTGTTTCGCGCAGTCCGGGCTGGAGCAAAGCGCCGATTTCGCGAGGGGCCACCGCGATGTCATCGAGCGCTTCGGAAGGTTCCCCGACCGTAACGCGGCATTGGGCCGCGAGAACACGGCGGACGAAGCGGCGTGGCTGGCGGAAGGGGGGAGCGGGTGGTGAGGGGGCTTGCTTCCACGCGGTCGTCCGCCTGCAAGAATGTCCAGGAGCCAAGCCTCAGCGCCGCTATGGCACCATCATCCCCCGATCCGGATTCTCGCTGAACCAGCTGTCCTCGCGCTGCTCCGACAGCGATCCGGCGAGGGGCAGGGCTCTGTCGAAGGCGCGGCGTTCGCGCTGTTCGGCGAGCAGGGCTTCGCGGCCCCAGGCCACCGAGGCGGCTTTCGCGATGATGCGGATGTTTTCGAGCGGCGCTGTCGCGGCGCGTTCGTCCTGAAGGGCTTGCTGCGTGCGGCAGAAGATCGAGGTGGCGGTCATCGGTGGAGCCTTTCGGTCATGGCGCGCGCAGGGGGCGTCACGCGCCGGGGGTGGGACCTCTGCGTCCCCGCGACGGTGCCTCAGCCCTTGGGGTCGAACACCTGTCCGATTCCGGGCTTGAGCGACGGGTTGGACGCGTTCTGCTTCTTGGGCTTTTCGGCCTTGGGCTTGCGGACCTCGCGGTTCGACTTTTTCTGACTTTTGGCCATGACGGGCGCCTTTGACGGAGGAAAGGGAGGAGGCGCGTCCTATTTGGTGGCGAACTGTCCCGGTTCGGCGCGGAAGTTGTCGCGGGCGAAGGTCCGGGCCGATGCCGCGCTCGGAAAGACTTCGTTCTGCAGCACCGAATCGACGATCGGATAGTTCTGCGAATTGTAACGGGTGTTGCGCACGGTCAGACGGAACTGACCTTCCTCGTCCTTGCTGATCAGGTACGGACGGACTTTTTCTCGCGACATGGATTATTCCTCGTGGATCGATGGCACCGCTCGCCAGTTGACGCGCGAGGTCTGCATCGGGGGGATCGGTGCCCGGTCCTGCCGATGACACCGGCATGGCCGCGTCGACCGGGCGCGGCTGAACGCGCCCCTGTTCGTTGCGCGCATATGCGCATATGGGCATTTGCGCCCCCGGTTGTAAGGGGCAAAAGGGGGCGACCTGTTCCCCCTGTCCCATTTCACGCGATCCTGTCACAATCGGCAGGCATCCTTTCAGCCGGGCACCAGACGACCGATGACGACCGAAACACCTACGCTTTCCCTGGACGATGCCGGCGCATTCCGGCAGACGATCGCCGCCGACGGCTTCGACCTCGACGCCTTTATTGCCGCCACTCTGGCGGAGGATCTGGGCGGCCCGGTCGGGGGAGGAGGGCGCGACGTGACCTCGGACAGCGTCATCCCGGCAGACGCGCGCTTCGCGGGCCGCATGAACAGCCGTGTGGCGGCGGTCGTGGCGGGGTTGCCTATCGCCGCCGCCTTTTTCCGCGCGCTCGACCCGGCGGCGGAGGTGGAGATACTGGCGGGAGAGGGCGAGCGGGTCGCGCCCGGCGCCGACCTGATGCGCGTGACCGGCAATGCCCGCGCGCTGCTCACCGCCGAGCGGTCGGCGCTTAACAGCGTCCAGCATCTGACCGGGATCGCGACGGTGACCCGTGAGTATGTCGACCGGATCGCGGGCACGGGCGCGACATTGCTCGACACGCGCAAGACGCTTCCCGGCCTTCGGGTGCTGGAGAAATATGCGACCCGCATGGGCGGCGCGACCAATCACCGCATGGGGCTATGGGACGCGGCGATGATCAAGGACAATCATGTCGCGGTCGCGGGATCGGTTCAGGAGGCGGTGCGCCGCGCCATCGCCGCCGGGGTCGAGCGGATCATCGTCGAGATCGACCGGGTGGACCAGATCGAGCCGGCGCTCGCCGCGGGGGCGACTCACCTGCTGCTCGACAATATGGAGCCGGCGACGCTTCGCGGCGCGGTGACCCTCGTGGGCAAGCGCGCGGTGACGGAAGCTTCGGGCGGCGTCAGGCTCGACACGATCCGCGCAATCGCGGAGACGGGCGTGGACTTCATCAGCGTCGGCCGTATCACACAGTCGGCCCCGGCCGCCGATATCGGCCTCGACCTGCGGAGCGTTTGAGAGCGTGGGCGCGGGGTGCAGCCTCCCCTCCTCCCGCGAAAGCGGGGGACCAGGGTGACGGGGCGTGCCGGATCGTCCTGGGCTCCTGCCTTCGCCGGAGCACGCAATCATGTGAGGGGAGGCCTCGTCGCCTTCGCAATCAGCGCGGCGTTCGTCCCGGTGGCCGCGCAGGCACAGGCGCTGTCCTGCACCGTCCCGTCCCGGCTGTCGCGCCCGGTGGCGCAGCCGCCCGACGAGGCCCGGCGGCTTCCGGTCGGAGGCTATACGCTGGCGCTGAGCTGGTCGCCGCAGCATTGCCGCGAGCGGGGGGATGAGCGGAACTTCCAGTGCAGCCGCGCCAACCGCTTCGGTTTCGTCGTGCATGGCCTGTGGCCCGACGGGCGGACCGAGATGTGGCCGCAATATTGCCGTCCCACAGCGCCGCTGCCCGAAGGGGTGATCCGTCGCAACCTCTGCATGACACCCTCGGTCGCGCTGTTGCAGCATGAATGGGCGCGGCACGGCACCTGCATGACGAGCGACCCGGCGCGCTATTTCGACCGCGCGCGGGGGTTGTTCGAGGGGTTGCGGTTTCCCGACATGGCGGCGCTTTCACGGCGCGAGGGGCTGACCGTGGGCGGGTTCCGCCGCGCCTTTGCCGAAGCCAACCGGCATGTCCCCGGCCTGACCGAGCGATCTGTCCGGGTGAGGCTGACGCGCGGGGGATGGCTGGACGAGCTTTGGCTGTGCCTCGACACGCGGCTCGCTTATGGGACATGTCGCGCGAGCCAGTCGCCCGGCAACCGCCCCGCCGATCGCATGCGGATCTGGCGGGGGGCATAGGCCGCCGGGCACTGGCCCGCGCTCGACAGTGTCCCGACGTCGCTCGAAACGGACGGGAGAGGGCGATTACCGCTCGACGCAGAGCGCCACGCCCTGGCCGCCGCCGATGCACAAGGTCGCCAGGCCGCGCTTGGCGTCGCGGCGTTTCATCTCGTGCAGCAGCGTGCACAGGATTCGCGCGCCCGACGCGCCAATGGGGTGGCCGATGGCGATGGCGCCGCCGTTCACGTTGACCTTGTCCGGGTCCCAGCCCATTTCCTTCCCGACCGCCAGCGCCTGCGCCGCGAAGGCTTCATTGGCCTCGATCAGGTCGAGGTCGCCCACGGTCCAGCCAGCCCGCTCCAGCGCCCGGCGCGAGGCGAACGCCGCGCCGATGCCCATGATGCTGGGATCGACGCCGCAGGTGCCGAAGCTGGCGATCCGTGCCAGCACCGGCGCGCCGCGCTTCGCCGCCTCGTCGGCGGTCATCAGCACCAGTGCGGCGGCGCCGTCGTTCAGGCCGCTCGCATTGCCGGCGGTGACCGTGCCGTCCTTCTTGAACGCGGGCTTCAGGGCCTGCATCGCCTCGATGGTCGCGCCGGCGCGGATATATTCGTCCTGGTCGACGATCGTCTCGCCCTTGCGCATCTTCAGCGTGACGGCGGCGATCTCGTCATTGAAGCGTCCGGCGGCGCGCGCGGCTTCCGCCTTGTTCTGGCTCGCCACCGCGAACTGGTCCTGCGCTTCGCGGCCGATCTGGTACTTCTCCGCCAGGTTCTCGGCGGTGATCCCCATATGATAGTCGTTGAAGGCATCGGTCAGCCCATCGACGATCATGGTGTCGAGGAAGGTCGCGTTGCCCATCTTGATCGGTGCGCGCAGCATCTGCGCATGCGGGGACAGCGACATGTTCTCCTGTCCGCCCGCGACCATGATCGCCGCATCGCCGTTCGCGATGGCCTGCGCAGCCAGCGCGACTGAGCGGAGGCCCGATCCGCACACCTGGTTGATGCAGAAAGCGGTGCGCTCCTTGGGGATGCCCGCCGCCATCGCGGCCTGGCGCGCAGGATTCTGGCCCTGCGCGGCGGTCAGGACGTGGCCGAGTATGACTTCGTCGATATCGTCGGGGCTCACGCCCGCATCGGCGAGCGCAGCAACGATCGCGACCCTGCCCAGCTCATGCGCGGGGGTCGAGGCGAAGGAACCAAGGAAGCTGCCGACGGGGGTACGCCGTGCAGAGGTAATGACGATATCGGTCATGTGGTGCTGCTCCCGGAAAACGATTGCTGCGGTTGCGAGCCCACTAGCATCAAGCGCCGTGCACAGAAAGCCATTCGGATAGGGGCCGCCACAGGCGTTCGGGCGCGGAACGACCGACGATCATGCCGACATGGCCCAGATCGAGCGACAGCACGTCATCGGCCGGGGGAATGGCTTCGTGCGGCACGATCCGGTCGGTTGTCGATCCGATGGCGAATGTGGGGCAGTGGAGACGTCCCAGATCGACGCGCTCTCCCCCGATCTCCCACAGGCCGCGTCCGGGCAGGTCGGCGCCGTAGAAGTCCTCGATCAGTTGCCGGCCTGCGGCATAGGTCAGCGGCGCGCCCTGGTTTACCCAGTCCTCCACCAACAGGAAGGCGCGATAGCCGGGCGAGTCTGCCGGCATGTCGCCGAAGTCGGCATATTTGGCGATCGTCCGGCGCGGGTCGAGCGACCAGAACCCGGTCTGCAGCACTTCCAAGGGCATCCGCCCAAGCTGTTCGCAAAGCTCCTTGCAATCGGCCCAGGTCGTCTGCAGGGGATCGCGGAATTCGGCCGGATGCGCGTCGAATCGCCAGGGCGATGCAATCGTCACCAGACCGGGCGGCTCCAGGCGCATCGCTGCACCGATGGCGATGGTGCCGCCGAGGCAATAGCCCACCAGGATCGGTGGCTTCTTCATCCGCCGAGCCAGCGGAACCACCATGTCGAGGGCATGAGCGCCGATGTCCTGCGCCCGATCGGACGCGTCGGGCGTGCCCCAGTCGATCTGGTAAACCGAATGGCCCCGGCCGGTCAGGAAACGGAGCAGCGAATTGTCGGGCGCGATGTCGAGGACCGCCGGCGAGTTGATCAGCGAGGGCACGAACAGCACGGGATGGCGTTCATCGACCCGGTCACTTGCGCCAAATTGGAGCAGCCGGGCGCGCAATTGCTGGTCGATGCATCGCCCCACCGGCTCGTGAACCGGCCGTGTTGCGGCCTGGTAACGACGCAAGCCCTTGAAAGCACGCGCGCGAAGATCGGGATCGCCTTCTGTCTCGCGCCATAAAATGCTCAAAAACAAAGCCAATGGCCGGGGTCCGTGTTGCGGCGCGGCAATGGACGGTGCTAGTGTCATGTTCCCAGGGGTCGGAGTGCGTTGCATGGCCAAATCGAAAACGAATGACGGGTCCCAGCCGGTGATCATCAAGAAGTACGCGAACCGGCGGCTTTATGATACCGAAACCTCCAGCTACATTACGCTGGAGCTGCTGTCGCAGATGACTCGCGAGGGGCGCGATTTCACGGTCGTCGATGCGAAAACGGGCGAGGACATCACGCACAGCGTCCTCACGCAGATCATCATGGAGGAGGAGCAGCGCGGCACCAACCTGCTGCCGGTGAACTTCCTCCGCCAGCTTATCTCGCTGTACGGCAATTCCATGCAGTCGATGGTGCCGCAATATCTGGAAGCGAGCATGGAGGCGTTCCGCAAGAACCAGCTCCAGTTCCAGCAGGCCATGGAAGGCGCCTTCACCGGTGGCCCCTTCGCCGAGATCGCCAAGCGCAACATGGAAATGTTCAACGCGGCCGCGAGTGCGTTCAAGCCCGGCGCAGTGCCGGGTCTGGGCGGCGCCGAGGCGGCTCCTGCGTCGTCCGAGCAGACCGCGCAGGAAGTGGCCGAGCTGAAGGCGCAGCTCGCCGCGCTGAACGCAAAGATCGAAAAGCTCACCGATTGAGCATGTGACGGCGGCGGGGCGTGACGACCCGCCGCCGCTGTTCTTCAGTCCTGTTGCTCGCCGGTGACCTCGGCGACCTCTTCGCCCGCATCGGCAATGTGCGCCGCGCTCACCACATGCTCGTCATTCGCGACGTCGAACAGGCGAACGCCCGCCGATCCGCGACCGATGACGCGAAGGCTGTCTAGCCCGATGCGGATCAGCTTCGCCTGATCGGTCACCAGCATCAACTGATCCGCGCGGTGCGCGGGGAAGGATGTGACCACCGGCCCGTTGCGACCGATATTGTCGATATTGGTGATGCCCTGGCCGCCGCGTCCGGTGCGGCGATATTCATAGGCCGATGACAGCTTGCCATAGCCATTGGCGCAGACGGTCAGGATAAACTGCTCCTTGCCCGCCAGCGTTGCGATCAGTTCCGGATCGGAAGGCTCGCCCTCGCGCTCGCCCTTCCACGGTGCGAAGCGGAGATATTCGTCGCGCTGTTCCTGGTTCGCTCCCGAGCGGTGAAGGATCGACAGCGAGATGACCTCGTCGCCGCTGCGAAGGCTCATGCCGCGAACGCCGGTCGAGTTGCGGCTCTGGAACTCGCGGACATCATCCGCCTTGAACCGGATCGCCTTGCCCTGTCGCGAGGCCAGCAGCACATCGTCATCCTGGCTCAAGAGGGCCACGCCGATCAACCGGTCGTCGGCATCCTCGCCGTCGAACTTCATGGCGATCTTGCCGTTCGAGGGCACGTTGGCGAAAGCGTCCATGCTGTTGCGGCGCACATTGCCCTTGGCGGTCGCGAACATGACGTGCAGGTTCGCCCACTCGCCCTCGTCCTCGGGCAGCGGCAGCACGGTCTGGATCGTCTCGCCTTCCGCCAGCGGCAGCAGGTTGACCATAGGTCGTCCTCGCGTGGTCGGCCCGCCTTCGGGCAGGCGCCAGACCTTGAGACGATAGACCTTGCCGTGGGTGGAGAAGAACAGCACCGGATTGTGAGTCGAGGTGACGAACAGCTCCGACACCACGTCCTCTTCCTTGGTCGCCATTCCGGCGCGCCCCTTGCCTCCACGATGCTGGGAGCGGAAGGTGTCGAGCGGCGTGCGCTTGATATAGCCTTGCAAGGTCACGGTGACGACCATGTCCTCGCGCTCGATCAGATCCTCATCCTCGATGCCGTCGGCTGCCGGTGCGATGGTCGAGCGCCGCGGGGTCGCGAACTCGCTCTCGATCGCGTCGAACTCCTCGCGCATGACCTCGTAAAGGCGGACGCGCGATCCGAGGATCTCCAGATAGCCCTGGATGGCGGTCGTCAGTCCCTGCAGTTCGTTGCCGATCTCGTCCCGGCCCAGCGCGGTGAGGCGGTGGAGACGGAGATCGAGGATCGCGCGGACCTGTGCCTCGCTCAGGCGGTAGACGTCGCCGGCGATGCTGCTTTCGTCGGCTTCGACGAGGCGCACATAGGGCGCGATATCGCCGGCAGGCCATTCGCGCGCCAGCAGCGCCTCGCGCGCGGCGGCGGGGCTGGCCGAGGAGCGGATCGTCCGCACCACTTCGTCCATGTTGGCGACCGCGATGACCAGGCCGAGCAGGATGTGGGCGCGCTCGCGGGCCTTTGCCAGTTCGAACTTGGTCCGCCGGGTGATGACCTCCTCGCGGAACCGGACGAACGCCTCGATCACGTCGCGAAGGTTCAGCAGCTCGGGCCGGCCGCCGCGAATCGCGAGCATGTTCGCCGGGAAGCTCGACTGCGCGGGGGTGTGCCGCCACAGCTGGTTCAGCACCACCTCCGCCGTCGCGTCACGCTTGAGGTCGATGACGATGCGGACGCCTTCGCGGTTCGACTCGTCGCGGATGTCGGACACGCCCTCGATCCGGCGTTCCTTGGCCGCCTCGGCGATCTTTTCCACCAGACCCGACTTGCCGACCTGATAGGGAATCTCGGTCAGCACGATCGACTGCCGGTCGCCACGCCCGCTTTCGATCACATGGCGCGAGCGCATGATGATCGATCCGCGTCCGGTCTCATAGGCCGACCGCGCGCCCGCCTGGCCGAGGATCAGCGCGCCCGTCGGAAAGTCGGGAGCGGGCACGATCTCCATGAGTTCGGCCGTGCTGATCGCGCCATTGTCCATATAGGCCTTGCAGGCGCGCAGCACCTCGCCGAGATTGTGCGGCGGAATGTTGGTCGCCATGCCCACGGCGATCCCGCCGGCGCCGTTGACAAGCAGGTTCGGAAAGCGTGCGGGCAGCACCTGCGGTTCGCGCTCCGACCCGTCGTAATTGGGCTGGAAAGTGACCGTGTCCTTGTCGAGATCGTCGAGAAGCGCGCCAGCAACCTTGGCCAGCCGCGCCTCGGTGTACCGCATCGCTGCCGGTGCGTCGGGGTCCATCGATCCGAAGTTGCCCTGGCCGTCGATCAGCGGCACCCGCATCGACCAGTCCTGGGTCATGCGCGCCAGCGCGTCGTAGATCGAGCTGTCGCCGTGCGGATGATATTTACCCATCACGTCGCCGACGATGCGCGCCGACTTGCGATAGGGCCTGTTCCAGGTGAAATTCTGCTCGTAGGCGCCGAAAAGAATGCGGCGATGTACGGGTTTGAGCCCGTCGCGAACGTCCGGCAAGGCGCGCGAGACGATGACCGACATCGCATAGTCGAGATAGCTCGACTTCATTTCGTCCACGATGTCGATCGGGCTGATATCCGACGGATCGGCGAGGACTGTGTCTTCGCTCAAGGCTGCTCTCTTCTCTGATGGTGGATGCGAAAGGAAATCGACCCTAGAGCGGGACGCGAGCGGATGCCAGTACAAAGCGGGCGTCCGGACGGGGTCACGGTCCGCGCGCGCCCAGACGACGCAGGCCCGGGATGCAATGGAATCCTGCAGGCATGACAAGGCGGAACGGCTTCGTTATATCGCCGTTCAAGCGCGGTTCACCCCGCCAGCCCTACCGCCTGACCCAACAGGCCGCGTTGCCGCGGCCGGGCCAAACAACATGGAGATGCTTGATGCGCTTGAAGTCTGCTTTCGCTCTTGGCCTTTTGATCTCGGCGGGAACCGGAGCCGTGATGACCAGCGCGCCGGCGTTTGCGGCGAAAGAGGACAAGAAGGCGCCGAAGGCCGAATACAGCAAGGGCTTCATCGCAGTCGCGGGCGATCTTGAGAAGGCGAACAAGGCCAAGGATTTCGCCGCGCTGAAGGCGGCCATCGACAAGGCGGCACCCGCAGCATCGACGCCCGATGACCAGTTCCTCATCAACTTCTACCGCTATCAGCTTTCGGCTGGCACCAATGATACGGCGCTGCAGAAGCAGGCTGTCGAGGGCATGCTGGCGAGCGGCAAGACGTCCGCCGATCTCGTTCCGACGCTGCGCACCATCGCCGGCCAGTTTGCTTTTCAGGAGGGTGATGTCGATGGTGCGATCAGCCAGCTTGAGCAGGCTGGCGCGGGTCTCGCGCCCGAAGCGCGCTATCTTCTCGCCGAGGCCTATTTCTCGAAGGCGGTGAAGGTCGGCGGTGGTCGCGCGACGCCCGAGACGCAGCCGCTGTTCGCAAAGGGGCTGGCCAGCCTTCAGGGCGCGATCGACGCGAGCAAGGCTGCCGGCAAGCCGGTCCCCGCATCATGGTATGCGCGAGGCGCTGAGGTCGGGCGGGTCGTCGGATCGGCGGATGCCACGAAGTTCGCGCTCGAAGGCGTAAAGGGCGAGTCATCGCCCAAGGCGTGGAGCATCCTTCTGTCCGGCTTCCAGGACAGCAACCGCAATCTGTCGCGGTCCGAAAACCTTGATGTTCTCCGGCTGAAAAATGCCACCAACGCGCTGATGAGCGCGTCAGAATATGGCGAATATGTCGATGCGGCGTCCAAGTCCGGTCTGGTCGGCGAAGTGAAGGCGGTGATTGACAAGGGTCGCGCTGCGGGCGTCCTGACCGCCTCCAACCTCTCTGACTATTACGCGCAGGCGAACGCGGCGATCGCCGGCGACAAGGGGTCGTTGCCGGCTGCGGAAAGCCAGGCCGCCAAGGCGGCAACCGGCAAAATCGCGGCGGCGACCGCCGATGCCTATCTGGGCTATGGCGACTATGCCAAAGCGGCGGGCCTGTACCGCCTCGCCCTCCAGAAGGGAGGAGTCGAGTCGGATGAGGTGAACACGCGGCTCGGCATCGCTCTGGCCCGATCGGGCGACATGGCGGGCGCCAAGGCGGCTTTCGGCGCAGTGACGTCGCCGGGCGCGCGCAAGCAGATCGCCGAATATTGGATGACGTGGATCGACGGGCAGACGGCCTGATCGCGAGAGGAGCAGTCATGGCGATCGGGGTGACATCAAGCCGGGGAGGACTGCTGGTCCTCCTCGCAGGCATCGCCTTCGCGGGGTCGTCGGCGGTTGCGCAAACGCGTCTGAAACTGGATGACGCGTTTCGCACGTCGGCGCAGAGTGCCGCCGGTCGCCTGGGGGCCTCCGACGCGGCGGGCGCACTGACGATCGCCAGGGGACTCGCGAGGAGCGCGGACACGCCTCTCGAAAAGCAGCTCGCGGGCGAATTGATGCTTCAAGCGGCGGCGGCACGGTCAGACCTCCAGTCGCAGCGCATCGCCCTCAACACGATCCTTGAGTCCGACATGGCGCCCGACAGCCGCAAGGGCGAGTTGCGGGCGCTCGCCGGCATCATTTCGATGATGCTGGGCGAGGAACAGGACGCGCTGGCGCAGATCCAATATGCCAACCGCCTGGGCTATGCATCGGTGGCGAGCCAGATCGCGCTCGCGGACGCGGCCTTCACGCTCAATCAGGCCGACGTCGCCAATGTCGCGCTTCAGCAGGCGGTCGCGATCCGGGCCAAGGACAGCCAGCCCGTCGATCCGCACTGGTATGATCGCGCCGTGGCGCTGTCGTACAAGGCCAAGCGCCCCGATCTCGTCGCGCAATGGGCTGGCCGCAAGCTCGCCACCGCCGGGCAGGCGCCCGACTGGCGGAGCAGCCTCGTCAACTATATCGCGCTTGCAGCGCCCGGTGAGGCGCAGACGCTCGACCTCTACCGGCTGATGGCGGCGACGGATGCGCTCGCGAGCGAACGCGACTGGCAGGCCTATGCCGATATCGCGGAGCGCGTGGGCAATGCTGCCGAAGCGAAGGCGGCGCTCGACGCGGGCACCGCCGACGGCGCACTCAATGGCGCCGATGCCAGCGTGCGCAAGTCGCTCACCCGCCTGAAGCCCGCCGCGACCAAGGCGCTGGCGACCCTGCCGGCACTCGCCAGCAAGGCGCGGACGGGTGACGCGGCAGCGGCGATGGCGGCTGCCGACGCGCATTTCGCCGCAGCTCGCTATACCGAGGCAGCCGATCTGTACGGCGTGGCGATGACCAAGCCGGGCGTCGATGGCGGCAAGGCTCTCACGCGCCGGGGTATCGCGCTGGCGCGATCGGGCGAGCTTGCCGGCGCCCGGACGGCGCTTGGCGAGGTCAAGGAAGGCCAGTGGGCACCCGTGGCCGCCTTCTGGTCGATCTGGACCGACCGTCAGGCCGCGCGCAATGCGTCGGCCAAGTCAGCGCCGGGTGGCGCGAGCTAATCCCCTGCGGGAACGCCGGGGAGGAGCTTCGATGTGCGGATCGTGAGCGAGGTCTTGACGCTCGCCACATTGGGCGCGCGGGTGAGTGACGACGTCAGGAAGCGCTGGAAGCTCTGAAGGTCGGTCGCGACCACTTTCAGGATGAAGTCGATCTCGCCGTTCAGCATGTGGCATTCGCGCACCTGCGGCAGCATCGCGACATGCTCCTCGAACGCGCGCAGATCGTCCTCCGCCTGGCTTCGCAGGCTCACCATCGCGAAGACGGTGATTGCATAGCCGAGAGCGGCCGGGTCGATGTCGGCATGATAGCCGGTAATGACCCCGGCATCCTCAAGTGCCTTCACGCGGCGCAGGCAGGGCGGGGCGGTCAGGCCGACGCGATGCGACAGCTCGATGTTGGTGATGCGCCCATTGTCCTGAAGCTCGGCCAGGATCTTACGGTCGATGGGGTCGATCCCGCGCATGCGCCTCTTTGCAATAAAGTTACTCCTCAGAGCAGTTGTTTAGTATATTATTTCGCACCCCGCAACCGTCCCATATTGCTACGTCCCGAAATGATTCTGGATGCCGCGCGGTGCGGGCCCTAAGACCGGCTTAACCACATTGTTGCGAGGCGGCCTTCTTTGCGGTTCAACGATCTTACGGCCACCGTGCTGGCAGTGCGCCCAGACACACCAGGCGCCAAGGCCATCCTGTGGCGGCAGTGCATCGACCTGCTTGCTCAGCTGGACCGTGGCGACGCGCACCCCGGGCATGAGGATGCGGCCGACGAGCTGTCGGACCGCCTCATCACGTTGCGCGGCGAAGTGCCCACGGCGGTCAAGCTCGCCAGCATCCGCGAACTGGGTGCCAGGCTCCGATCAGAGCGGCTGGCGAGGCTGCTCCTTGAGGATGAGTCCGCCGTAGTTGTGGCCACCATGCGCACGGTGCGTCTTGGCGACGAGGATCTGGCGCGGCTGATCGCGGGTGCCGGTCCGCTGGCGCGCAGCATCCTGCGTGGCCGAACCGACCTCGGCCCGGTCGCGAGGCGCGCGCTCGACGCGTTCGGCGCGGCCGATCTCTCGCTGGAGAAGCCCGCCGATACGGAGCAGCCAGCGTCCGCGCCGGTGAGCGAAGCCAGCCAGATCCGCAAGATCGTCGAGCGCATCGAGCGCTTCACCCAGGAACGTCGCCCGCGCGAAGCCAAGGTGCCTGCGATGGCAGACGAAGCGGAGCCGGCCGCGACCGTCGTGGACCGGTTCACCTTCGTTACCGATACGAGCGGGACGCTGATCGGTGCGGCGGGCGGAGAGCGCTCGGCCTTGATCGGCCTGTCGCTGTGCCACAGCGCGGCAGACGGGCAGGGCGGGGTGGACGGGCAGGTGTTCGGTGCGTTCCGCAAGAAGACCGCGATCCGCGACGGCCGGCTGATCATTGCGGCGGGACCGATCGCCGGAGCCTGGCTGGTGAATGCCGACCCCCGCTTCGATCCCGCCAGCGGGCGTTTCCTCGGCTATGCGGGCGACGCGCGCGCTGCGGGCGAGCTGGAGCAGGCGGCGCGGCTGGCGACAGGACCGGAGGCGAGGGGCGCCACCGCGACATCGCTTCGCCAGCTCATCCACGAGCTGCGCACGCCGCTGACCGGGATGATGGGATTCGCGGAGCTGATCCAGTCGCAGCTGCTCGGCCCGGTCGGTGACGGCTACCGGGCGCTGGCTGGCGACATCGTGGCGGACGTCCGCTCGCTGGTCGACATACTCGACGATCTCGACAGCGCGAACAGGCCCGTGCCCAGGCCGGTGACGGAGGAAGCTGTCGGCGCCGATCTGGCGGCGTCACTCGCCGGGGCCGTCGCGCGCTATGCCACCGACCAGCGGGGAACGTCGCGGCTGCTGCTCAATGCCGCCTCCGACCTTCCGCCGGCAGCGGTTGCCGGAACGGTGGCGGACCGGATCGCGCTTCACCTGATCCGCGCCGTAGCTGCGTGCCTCAACGGCGAGTCCCGCGCGATCATCTGCACGCGCGAAGGTCGGACGCTGGTGGTCAGCATCGCGCGTCCCTCGCTGCTCCGGGGTCTCGACGAGGCGGCGTTGCTCGACCCGGGCTATGACCATTCACCCGACGGCGACGGTGCTCCGCCGCTGGGAATCGGCTTCACGCTGCGGCTGGTCAACCGGCTCGCGCAGGCGAATGGCGGCAGCTTCACCATCTCGCGCGCGGCCATGCGCTTGACCCTGCCGGTGCTGGAGATTGCGTCGGAGGAAGCGGGACTCCAGTCCTGATCCTCCCGATGCCCGCTTGCTGAAGAGTTTGTAAAGCTATCGCCGATAGCGTGGGACGCAGCCCGCGCTGTCGCGGCGGCAAGCTCTCGCGAGGAAGGGAAAATGGCGGTCTCTGGGGCTGTATCTGGTTCGCCGGACCTGCTGGCGGTCCCCGACCGCTCGGCGATGCTGCGCCTGCCCGCCGGACGCCGTCACTTCATGGTGTTCGTCGATACCGAGGAGGAGTTCGACTGGCTCGCCGGTGTCGATCGCGCCGCGACCCGGGTCACGGCCACCGCCGGGATGGCGCGCTGTCACGGGGTGCTGGCTGCCGCCGGCGTGCGCCCGGTGTATCTGACCGACTTTCCCGTGGTGGAAAGCGATGCTGCCAACGCGATGATGCGCCAGTGGATCGCCGACGGGACAGCCGATGTGGGCGCGCATCTGCACCCCTGGGTCAACCCGCCGCATGAGGAGGTCGTCAGCCCGGCCAACAGCTTCGCGGGCAACCTTCCCGAGGCGCTCGAACGCGCCAAGCTGGCCGCGCTCTGCGACCGGATGGAGGAGCGGCTTGGGCTTCGCCCGTCCGCCTATCGCGCCGGCCGCTACGGCATCGGACCCAACACCGCGCGCATACTGATCGATCTCGGCTTCCGGCTCGACTGCTCGGTGCGCAGCCGCTTCGACTATTCTACTGCCGGTGGGCCGGATTTCACCAATATGCCGATCGAGCCCTATCGGGTGAGCGGCTCCGGTGGCGCGCTGGTCGAGCTTCCGCTGTCGACCGCCTATGTCGGCCCGCTGAAACGCATGGGTGCCCCGCTTCATCGGTGGGCAGGCACGTTGCCGAAGGTGCCGGGTGCGCTCGCCCGGTCGGGCCTGTTCGCGCGCACGCCGCTCACACCCGAAGGCGTGACGGCACGGCAATGCGTCGCTGCGATCGACACATTGCTCGAAGAGGAGACGTCGCTGCTCAGCTTCTCCTTCCATTCGCCGACGACCGAGCCGGGGCACACGCCCTATGTGCGCGATGCCGCGGCGCTCGAGGATTTCTACCGCTGGTGGGATATTGTGCTCAATCATCTGGCCAAGCGTTCGGTCATGCCGCTTGGCCTTGCGGGGCTCTATGCGCTGCTCGACGGGGCGGGCGAAGCGGAACGCACTTGCCAAGCAGCCTGACGCTCCGCTAACCGCAGACATCCGGACGGGGGTATGTGCCGTACCCCGGCCTGGTCCGGGCCTGTAGCTCAATGGTTAGAGCTGGCCGCTCATAACGGCTAGGTTGCGGGTTCGAGTCCTGCCGGGCCCACCATTATCCGTTTGCGGGTAGCCGCCACGCCAACCCTACCCGCGTGGTTCCGGTTCGTGGTTTCTCCACTCACCTCCACCACATCCTCCGCGATAGATCGCTCACAGCTGACAGGCAGTTGGATCGAGGTCGGGGGTCAGGGGACTGCCTGCGGCTCGTTTCGCTTCGATTTCTGCCATGGTCCTGGCGATATGCGCCTGGCGGTCGGCTGGCGGTGGATGCGTCGGGTCGCGCAGGAAGCCGGGGGCGCCCCGCGACGTGAACCGGTCCCAGAAACGCGTCGCCGCCGCCGGATCGAAACCGGCGCGCGCCATCAGGTAGATGCCGACATAATCCGCCTCGACCTCGGTGCAGCGGATCCGCGCGGGATTCTTGCCGACGACCGACAACAGCCCCCCCTTGACGCCGAGCGAGTCGAGCAGGTGCCGGTGGTTCCTGATGTTGTGCGCCATCTCGTGCGCGATGATGGCCGCAAGCTCGTCATCGTCGCGCACGAAGTTGGCGAGCCGCCCGTCGACCGACACGGTGCGCCCGTTCGCCCCGGCGTTCATGCCCGATCCGGGCACGATCTCGATCCGCGAGGCGCATCCCCGCGTGGCCGTCAGGCGGAGCGTCAGCCTCTCGGCACCCCGGGCGACCGTGAGCGTCGCCGAGCCGTCGGCGAGCGCGCGGTCGAGCTGGTCGAGCGCGGCGTCGCGGCGGCGTGTCGTGGCCGGCCGGGTGACAGGGGGAAGTTCGAGCGGCTCGCCGTCGACCGCGACGATGATGTCGTCGGCGCGAAGACCTGCCGCTTCCGCCGGGCCGCCACGCGCCACCGCGAGCACCCCCATCGCGCCGGCATCGAGGCCAAAGGCCTGACGCACCGTATCCCGAACGGCGGCGTCATACTGGCCTGCATCGTGAAGCGCGAGCCCGGCCAGCGGCTCCCCGCCTCCGCAAAGGTCCGCTGCCGCGGTGGCCAGTCGATAGCCGATATCGGTCACGCGTGAGTCGAGCCCCTGCAGCGCGCGGAGATCGGCGACGCCTGCCGCACCGGCCGGGCGCAGGGGGATGGTCAGCACCAGCATCAGCAACAGGAGGAGTCTCATCATTCCAGAAATTGGCATCCAGTCCCGGCGTTGCGGTTCGACAGCGCCCGTCAACGCCAGCTTTGCAGTTGCGATCAGGCTCGTCTAGGGACGGCTCATGATTTTCAGCCGCCGCCATGCTCCCGATACGAACGGCCCCGGTGCGTCGGCGGCGCGGCCGGGCTGGAGCCGGTTCTGGACAGGACGACGAGCGGCGCCCTCCATTCCCGACGGGATGCGGATCTATGCGATCGGCGACATTCACGGGTCCATCGGGCCGCTCGAAACGCTGCTCGACCGGATCGGACACGACTGCTCGGGTTTTCCGGCCGATCGGGTGCAATTGGTGTTCCTGGGTGACTATATCGACCGTGGGCCGGCCTCGCGTCAGGTCGTCGAGCGGTTGATGGCGATGGCGGGCGAGGGCACGGTCACGCTGTGCGGCAATCACGAGGACATGCTGCTGGGGCTTTACCGGGGCGACCGGAACTATGCCTCGCCCTTTCACCGCCATGGCGGCCGCGCCACCCTGCTCAGCTATGGCGTCGATCCCGACGATTATGACGCCTGGACGCTCGACGAGCTGACCGAGCGCGTCCCGGACATCGTTCCGCGCGCGCATATCGACTTCCTGTCGGGCCTGCCGACACATCATCGATGCGGTGATTTCTTCTTCGTCCACGCGGGCGTTCGCCCGGGCGTACCGCTCGACCAGCAGGAGCGGAGCGATCTCCTGTGGATCAGGGAGCAGTTCAGCACCTCCGGCGAAGCGCATGAGGCGATCATCGTCCACGGGCATGAAAAAGTGGACGCGATTGAGGAAAAATTTAACCGGATTGCAGTTGATACAGGGGCATATAGCACCGGCCGGCTGTCAGCCCTGATCATCGAGGGAGAAAGTCGGCGCTATTTGTCAAGTTGATCCTCCCCGTCCCAAGAGGGCTATGCTCCGGAATGGGACGAAAGGGTTGACAGGAGCGGCACCAGCGGCCAGAGCTAAGGCTCAGGACCGAAACAATTAGGGACGGGATATGACATTCAAACGCGCACTGGCCGCACTGGCTACCACCGCACTGATGGTGACGCCCGCCGTCGCGCAGGCTGAGGCTTCGAAGGCCCCGGCCGCGAAGCTTTCGGTTGCCTCCGCTGCTGAGACCCCGGGTCTTCGTGCCGGCGCCAAGGGCAAGCGCAGCAAGCTCGCCGAGGGCGCGATTATCGGCATAGTCGTCGGTGGCGCTGCTGTCGCCGGTGCCGTGGTCGCCGTTGCCGACGACGATGAAGAGCCCGCCAGCCCCTGAGCTTTCGGCCTGATCGTTTCTCGGCGGAAGTTCAGGCAAGTTTCTAACGCGAGTTTTCGGGGTGGCGCGCCGTGCCATCCTCCGGACATCTGGCGAACGATTCAGGGACGAATGTGATCAAAGCTTCAGCGGGCCGGTGGTACGCCTCCGGCCCGTTTGTCATAGCAGTGGCCCTGGTGTTCGGCGTTTTCCTCTTCGGGGGAAGCGCGCGAAGTGATTCGGCAGGGCTATTGGCGATATACTCGATCGCCGGGCTGGCACTTGCGGCCGGCATCGCCTTCGCACCGGCCGAACGGCTGCGGCGCTACCGCTGGCTGCTGGTGTTGACCGGCGCTTCGTTGCTTCTCGCGCTCCTCCATCTCATCCCGTTGCCGCCCGCGCTGTGGCATGCCCTTCCGGGGCGTGACCTCATCGTTGCGATCGACGGAGCGGCGGGCGCAGGGTCGGTCTGGAGGCCGCTCAGCCTGTCACCGACCGGAAGCCGGGCGGCGCTGTTCGCCCTGATCGTTCCTGCCGCCGCGCTGGCGATCGGCATGGCGATCCCCACAAGGCTTCACCGGCGGCTGGCGTTGCTCGTGCTCGGGCTTGGCGGTCTCAGCGCGGTGCTCGGCATGATCCAGATCCTCTCCCCGGCATCGAGCGGCTGGTATCTTCACGAGGTGGCAAATCGCGGGCTCCCGATAGGATTGTTCGCCAACCGCAATCATCAGGCCGCGATGCTCGCCTGCCTGTTGCCGATGCTGGCCTGGCTCGCGCTCCGATCCGATGGAACGGGCGCGGGGCGCCGTGTCGGCCTGTTCCTGGCGGGGGGGGCAGGCATCAGCCTGATCCCGTTGATCCTTGTCTGCGGCTCGCGCGCGGGCGTTGCCCTGGCGCTGATGGGCATGGCGGGCGCAGCCTGGATCGTCGCCAGCGCCCCCGGTCAGGATCGGGCGCGGAGCCGGCGGTCGAGGACGCGGCGGCGGGCCATGCTGCTGGCCGTTGCGGGCGGAGCGCTCGTCATGCTGGTCGCGGCCGTCTCGCTCGATCGCGGCCTCGCGCTCGAACGGCTTCAGGCGCAGGAACTGGATGGGGAATTCCGGTTTTCGGCGTGGCGCGCCATCTGGGCCATGGCGGGCGACTATTTTCCGCTGGGCTCCGGCCTCGGCACGTTCCGGGAGGTGTACCGGATCGGCGAGCCTTATGATCTTCTTTCGCGCAGCTATCTCAACCATGCCCATAACGACCTGCTGGAGCTGCTGCTGACCGGCGGGCTTCCGGCCATGGTCATTCTTCTCGCGGCGACCATGATCTACGTCGGCGCGGTTGTACGCCTGATCGGCAAAGGCGCAGGACGTGCGGGCTCGCACGGGAACGAGGCGCGCGTTCAGCTGGGCCGGGTGGGAGCGGTGGTGATCGCCATGCTGGCGACAGGCAGCATCGTCGATTATCCGCTGCGGGTGCCGTCGCTCGCCTGCCTTCTGATGCTCTCGGCGATGTGGCTGGCGGCGGCATTGCGACCGGTGGAGCAAAGCGCCCTAGAATATCCGGCGCTGAGAGGATAACGCATAACATGGTTAATGGGATGGGGCGTCAGGGAATGAAGAGAGCGGCCATTGCAGGGCTTGCCGTGATTTTGCTGTCGGGTTGTGGGGGAGGACGCCAATATGGCGGCGATCCGTCGCTGCGCCTGCTCGACAGCGGCCAGTTGCCTCCTCCCAGCGTCACCGACATTCGCGCCGACGACCGGCCCTATCTGGTCGGTCCGTTCGACCGGCTGACGATCGACGTTTTCGGCATCGAGGCGCTTTCGGACAAGGAGGTCCAGGTCGATGCGGGCGGCAACATCGCCTTTCCGCTTGCCGGTACCGTCCAGGTGGCAGGCAGGACGCCGGGCGAGATCGGCAACCTGCTCGCCGAGGGACTGCGCGCCAATCATGTTCGCGATCCGCAGGTGATCGTGAACCTGAAGGAGACGGTCAGCCAGGTCGTCACGATCGAGGGCGAGGTGAAGAAGCCCGGCCTCTATCCCGTAGTCGGTCGCATGACGCTGCTTCGCGCGATGGCCACTGCGGAGGGAACGACCGAATTTTCGGACCTGCAGAACGTCGTCGTGTTCCGCACGGTGGGGCAGCAGCGCTATGCCGCGCTTTACGATGTCGGCGCGATCCGGCGCGGTGCCTATGCCGACCCGGAAGTCTATGCGAACGACGTGATCGTCGTTGATGATTCCACCGCCCGCCGCACCTTCAAGGACGTGCTCGCATCGCTGCCCGCCATCGCAACGCCGCTCATCATCGCGGTCGACCGGCTGTCGCGTTAGGATCAAGGACACTATGGCTACCACCCCCTTCAATGGCGATTCCGCAGCGACACGCGACGCTGCTCCGATGATCCTGACCGAAGTGTCCGAGGACGGAAGCACGTTGCCGCCTGTCCTGCTGCAATATTGGCAGATCGCGCTTCGCTGGCGCTGGGTCATTGGCGGCATCATCGCCGGCGCGCTGATCCTGGGCCTCGTCCTGACGCTGCTGATGAGCCCGCGCTACACCGCGCGCGCGCAGATCGAGATCAGCCGCGAGCAGAAGAATGTGACGAGCGTCGAGGGCCTGGAATCGGCCGACAGCGGGCGCGATCTGGAATTCTATGCGACCCAATATGCGCTGCTGAAGGCGGATTCGCTCGCCCAGCGTGTTGCGCGCAAGCTCAACCTTGCCGAACGGCCGGCCTTTTTCGCGGCGCATGGCGCGGAGATGCCGGGAGCCGAAGGGGCGCTCGGCAACGCCGGTGGCAATAGTGCCGCCAGCCGCGACGCGCGGCAACGCCTCGCCGTGCAGCTGCTGCTCGGCAATGTCGACATCGCACCGATCCGGGGCTCCAGCCTGGTCGATATCCTCTATACCAGCCGCGATCCGGCGCTGTCGGCCGAGATCAGCAACGCCTGGATCCAGCAGTTCATCGCCGCGACGATGGATCGCGAATTTTCCTCGACTGCGGACGCCCGGCGCTTCCTGGAACAGCGTCTTGCGACACTTCGCGCGCGGCTCGAGCAGTCGGAGCGCGAGCTCGTCACCTATGCGGCGCAGCGCGACATCGTCCAGCTCAACACCATCCGCAATGCCGACGGCGACACGCAGATGCAGCGGACCTTGGCGTCGGCCGATCTCGAGGCGCTGAACTCGGCGCTCGCTGCGGCGCGCGCCGAGCGCGTGGCGGCGGAAAGCCGTGCCAGCATGTCGGGCGGCGGGGCGGGGGCGAGTCCCGAAGCGCTGAGCAACCCCGCGATCAACTCGCTGCGCCAGCGGCGGGCCGAGGTCGCGGCAGAATATGCCAAGCTGCTGGTCCAGTTCGAACCGGGCTATCCGGGCGCACGTGCGTTGAAGAGCGAAATCGATGCCCTCGACGCCGCCATCAACCGTGAGACCGACCGGGTGTCGGGAAGCCGCGCCAAGGCCTATACCGAAGCGCTGCAGCAGGAGCGCGAGCTGGAGTCGCAGGTGAACGCGCTCAAGGCGCGGCTCGATCGCCAGCAGCGCGACAGCATCCAGCTCAACATCTACCAGCGCGAAGCCGATACCAACCGCCAGCTCTATGACGCGCTGCTTCAGCGCTACAAGGAAATCGGCGTCGCGGGGACCGTTGGCGCGAGCAACATCGCGGTGGTCGATGTCGCGCAGGTGCCGACCAAGCCGTCCGCGCCCAACCTGATGCTGAACCTCGCGCTCGCGCTGCTGGCGGGTACCGTCATTGCCGCCGCCGTGACCGTCGGGCTGGAACAGATCGACGAGGGCATCCGGCACCCCTCCGACGTTCGCCAGAAGCTGGGGCTGCCGCTGCTCGGCAATGTGCCCATGGCGACAGGCGATCCGGTCGAGGAACTGGCCGATCCCAAGTCGCACCTGGCGGAGGCCTATTTCAGCACGCGTTCCACGCTCGCCTTCGCGACCAGCCATGGGCTGCCGCGGTCCTTCACGGTGACCAGCACAAGGTCGGGCGAGGGCAAGTCGACGAGCGCCTTCGCGCTCGCGGCGACGATCGGACGCACCGGCAAGTCGGTGCTTCTGGTCGATGGCGACATGCGCTCGCCGTCGGTTCACAAGTTTATGGGCGTGGACAATGCGGCGGGACTCAGCAACCTGCTGACCGGCGACGATGATTTCGCGCGACTGGTCCAGCCCACCGGGTTCAAGGGGCTGTCGGCGATGGTGGCGGGTCCGGCACCGCCAAGCGCTGCCGAACTGCTGAGCACCGATCGCATGCACCTCATCATCCAGAAGCTGCTCGCGCATTTCGATCATGTCGTGATCGATTCGCCGCCGGTGCTCGGTCTCACCGACGCGCCGCTGCTCGGGCGCGCGGTGGAGGGTTGCGTGTTCGTGATCGAGGCCGAGGGCGCGGCGGTTCGCGCGATCCGCTCGTCGCTCGACCGGATGCGGATGGTCGACAACCATATCTATGGCGCCATCGTCACCAAGATCGATCAGCGCCAGCATGGCTATGGCTATGGCTATGGCTATGGTTACGGGCACAGCTATGGCTACGGGCAGTCGGCACAGAAGGAAGCCGCCTGAGCGGTCGGCGATGCTTTCGTCGGTGACGAGTGTGCGTGTCGTTGCGAGCCTGCTGGTCCTGCTGCTGGCGGGGTTCGCGACCGTCGTCATCCTGCCTGATACAGGCGATGACAGGCTCCGGATCAACGATCTGGAGCTTGCCCGGCTGGCGCAGACCCCCGATGGCCGCGCGCGACTGGAGCGCGACGCGCGCGATCATCTGATGTCCGAGCCGCTTTCGGCGCGCGCGCTGCGGCAGCTGGGCACCGCGCGTGCACTCGATGGTGACGACGTCGCATCCGAACGCCTGCATATGCTCGCCGAGCGTGTGTCGCGTCGCGATCTGGGGACGCAGCTCTGGCTGATCGAGCGGGCGGCGGCGGCGGGCGATGTCGCGGAAACGCTGCGGCATTATGACCTTGCGCTCACCAGCGAGCCCGCGAGCGGCGAGCTCCTCTATCCGGTTCTGGCCAGCGCGATTGAGGATGAGGCGGTGAGAAGCGCGCTGGCCCCCTATGTTCGCGCCGATCGACCCTGGGTTCGCTCCTTCCTTGCCGCCGGTCTCGAAGAGGCGATGCCGTCGGCCCTGTCGGCGCTGGTCGCGGTCGCACGGCCTGACACCGTCAAGGGGATCATGGGGACGCTTCTGACCCGGATGGCGCGCGATCAGGATTTCGTCTCCGCGCGAAAGCTGCTGATGGCGACTCCCGTCGGCCGCGCCGCGTCAGGGGACATGACGGTTTCGGACCGGACGACGGCGCCGCAACTCGGCCCCTTTGGCTGGCAGCTTGGGCGCAGCGACGGTGTGGACGCCGTTCGCGACGGCGGCGGGCTCACCGTCCGCATCAGTTCGGGTGCGAGCGGACTGGCGGCCCGGCGCGTGCTGATCCTGCGGCCGGGTCGGTACCGGCTGGGCTATGCAGTGCAGTCGCAGGGCGTGACCGGCACGGCTTCGCTCAGCGCCGATGCGCAGTGCCTGGGCGGGCCGGGCAACACGCGCCTCCTGTCTGCGGGCGCGACAGAGGCCCGCGACGTGGCAACACTGCTCAGCCACCAGCTGACCGTGCCGGCGGGGTGCGGCGCGCTCGCCATTGCCTTCCGTGTGATCGGTGGAGACGGGCAACAGGAGGAGATGCTGCGGATCGATCGCATCACTTTCACGAGTGTCGCGGGCGCCTGAAGGAGGGGGAAACGGCCCGGCGACGCGGATTCTTTTGCTTAACATGTGATTTCTGTTACAGCCTCGCGATGGCAGGCGACCTTAAGGGGGAGGGCAACGATGTCGGCTCTGGGTGACCATGCCTCATAAAATGTTTCCTGAACTTCCACTTTGGACGAAGCGGTCCATCGTGGTCGTCACTGATTTTATTCTGGTCCTCTTCTCGGTCGAACTCGCCTTCTTCCTGCGCCTCGGTGTCTATGACTGGTCCGGGGTTCGCTGGCGCGACATCGAGACGGCGCTGGTCGCGGCAGCCATCGCCTTGCCGGTCCTGTGGCTGTTCGGATGCTATCGTCAGGTCTTCCGCTATTTCGAATGGGACTCGGTGCGCCGGATATTTTCCGCGACACTTCTTTACGGTGCCATTTTCGGGACTCTGGTGATGATCGCGCATTATCCGGGCGTGCCCCGGACGGTCGGCCTCATTCACCCGCCGCTGCTGCTGATCGCCATCGTCGCGTCGCGCATCGGCGCGAGCCGGCTTATGCGTGGTGTTCCGCCCGAGCGGGGATCGCGGCTGCCCGTCATCATCTACGGCGCTGGCGATGCGGGGCGGCAGCTTGACCTTGCCATCTCGACCTCGCGCGAGATGGAGGTCGTGGCGCTGGTCGACGACGACAGCCGCCTCCATGGCCGCCTCATCAACGGCAAGCGGGTGCTGCCGCCCGCCGCGCTCCCGCAGGCGATAGAGCGGCACAAGGTCGTGAAGGTGATGCTCGCTCTCCCCTCGGCGAGCCACAGGCGCCGGCGTGAGATACTCGACGATCTGGTGGGGCTGGAGGTCGATGTCCAGACGCTTCCCGGCATTGCCGATCTCGCCAGCGGCCGCGTCAGCATCAATGATCTTCGCAAGATCGACATTCTCGATCTTCTGGGCCGCGACATCGCCGAACCCGATCCGGAGCTCATGGAGCGGCATATCCGTGGCAAGGTGGTTCTGGTCACCGGCGCTGGCGGTTCGATCGGAAGCGAATTGTGCCGGCAGATCCTGGCGCTGCGGCCGGCCAGCCTCGTCATGGTGGAGCATAGCGAGTTCGCGCTTTACCAGATCGAGCAGGAACTGGCGGCGCTCCGTACCCTTCACGGCTACCAGGCGGAGCTGTTCCCGCTGCTGGCGTCGGTGTGCGACCAGCGGCGCATGGCGGATATCGTCGCTGGCTTCCGTCCCGACACCATCTATCACGCCGCCGCGTACAAGCATGTCCCGCTGGTCGAGCAGAACAGCATCGAAGGCGTCCGCAACAATGCCATCGGCACCGCCGTGATGGGCCGGCTCGCGCGGCAGCATGGCGTCAGCCGCTTCATCCTGATCAGCACCGATAAGGCGGTTCGCCCGACCAACATCATGGGTGCCAGCAAGCGGCTTGCCGAACTGTTCCTTCAGGCCTTCGCGGCGGAGGGCGGCAAGACCTGCTTCACCATGGTGCGTTTCGGCAATGTGCTGGGGTCGAGCGGCTCTGTCGTGCCCCTGTTCCAGCGCCAGATCGCGCAGGGCGGGCCTGTGACCGTCACCGACGTCAATGTGACCCGCTATTTCATGACGATCTCCGAAGCGGTGCAGCTCGTCATCCAGGCGGGCACCATGGCGTCGTCGGGCGAGCTGTTCCTTCTCGACATGGGCGAGCCGGTGCGGATCTACGACCTGGCGCGGCGGATGATCGAGCTGTCGGGCCGGCAGGTGCGCGACGCCGCCAATCCCGACGGCGACATCGAGATTGCCGAGGTGGGGCTGCGGCCCGGCGAGAAGCTGTACGAGGAACTGCTGATCGGCGAGAGCCACCAGACGACCGATCACCCGCGGATCATGAAGGCGAACGAGCCGTTCCTCGACTGGCGCATTCTGGAAGGCGTAATCGCGGCGCTCGAGGACGCCATTGCGCGTGGTGACACGATCGGCGTGTCGCGGATCGTCAAGGCCACGGTTCCTGAATATACGCCGTCGGGCGACATCAGCGACATTCTCCACAGCATCGGCACGCACACCATCGGCGGCGCGATGATGCCGGAACTGGAGCGTTACGTCGCGATCGAAAACGCGCTGCCCGCAGCTGCGGCCGGCTGACCGCCCCCACAAGACGCTCGGCGCAGTTTCTTCATGCTCGATGGCCCCTTTGCACCCTGGCCCGCCTTCACTGACGAGGAGGCCGATGCGGTCGCCGCCGTGCTCCGCTCCAATCGCGTCAACTACTGGACGGGGAAGGAAGGGCGCGCGTTCGAGGCGGAATTCGCCCGCTGGACAGGGACCGCCCACGCCATCGCGCTGGCCAACGGGACCGTCGCGCTCGATCTGGCGCTCAAGGGCCTGGGGATCGGCCCGGGTGACGAGGTCGTCGTCACGCCGCGCACCTTCATCGCCTCGGCGTCCTGCGTCGTGAACGCGGGTGCCACCCCCGTCTTCGCCGACGTCGATGCCGACAGCGGCAACATGACGGCGGCTACGATCGCCCCGGTCTTAACGCCGCGCACGCGCGCCATCATCATCGTCCATCTCGCTGGCTGGCCCGCCGACATGGACGCGATCATGGACCTCGCACGTGCGCACGGGCTCAAGGTCATCGAGGATTGCGCGCAAGCCCATGGCGCGCTCTGGCATGGGCGAAGCGTCGGATCCATCGGCGATGTCGGGGCATGGTCCTTCTGCCAGGACAAGATCATGACCACCGGCGGCGAAGGGGGGATGGTCACCACCAATGATCCCGCCCTTTGGTCGCGGATGTGGTCGTTCAAGGATCATGGCAAGAGCTGGGAGGCGGTCTATGAGCGCGCCCACCCGCCGGGTTTCCGCTGGCTGCATGAAAGCATCGGCACCAACTGGCGCATGACCGAGATGCAGGCCGCGATCGGGCGGATTCAGCTTGCCCGTATGGCCGACTGGACGGCTGCGCGCAGCCGGAACGCGCGCGTCCTGATCGACGCCTTCGCTCCGTTCGCGGGCGAGGGTGGGGCTGTCCGGGTGCCGTTGCCCGATCCGGCAACGGCGGCGCATGCCTGGTACAAATTCTACGCCTATGTCCGGCCCGACCGCTTGCCCGAGGGATGGAGCCGCGACCGGATCGTCTCGGATATCAATGCCCTGGGCGCCCCATGCTTTCAGGGAAGCTGCTCCGAAGTCTATCTTGAAAAGGCGTTCGCAGGGCTCGGCTGCGCCCCGGCCGAACGGTTGCCGGTCGCGCGGGCGATGGGAGAGACGAGCCTCATGTTCCTCGTCCATCCGACGCTGACCGCCGAGCAGATGGAGCGGACCGCCGAAGCGATCCGCGCCGTCCTGTCGCGTATCGCCTGAACCTTCAGAGCGCCGCGCGCAGCATCTTCATGTGCCTCAGATGGCGTTCCACCACCGGCGCCGGGCGAGGAGCGCCTTCGGTTGCCTACGATCCCGGATCGAAGCGCGGGGCTGCGCGTTTCCCGCACTGACGAACAATTCCAGCAGGGGCCATGCCCGTTTCCACCACAGCCGAATGGCAGTCGCTCGCCCTCTACGCCGCCGGCGCGGCGGTGCTGCTGATCGTGCTGTTCAACATCCCCTATGTGGGGCGGGCGCTGCGCGCGCTCTTCTCCTTCGCGCTGCTGGCATTGTGCCTGTTCGTGCTGTTCCAGCAGGCGCCCTATCTGCCGGGCTTCGCCGAGTTCGCGCAGCGGATTGGCATGCACGACCAGCAGGTATCGGGCGACGCGGTGCGTATCCGCATGTCACCCGACGGCCATTTCTGGGCGCGGGCGCGGATCAACGGCGTTGAGCGCCGCATGCTCGTCGACAGCGGCGCCACCGTGACCGCGCTCTCGCAGGAAACCGCGGAACGGGCGGGGGTGGAAGCGGGCGCCGGCCTGGTCCCGATGATCGTCCGCACCGCCAACGGGGCGGTACAGGCGGAAACCGGCGCGATCGACCGGCTTCAACTGGGCGGGATCGAAGCACGCGACCTCAAGGTCGTCGTGACCCCTGCGCTCGGCAACATCGACGTGCTGGGCATGAACTTCCTGCGCGAGCTGGAGTCGTGGCGCGTGGAAGGATCGACCCTGATCCTTGTTCCCAGCCCGGCTGCTGCCACAGGCGATCCGCCGTCCGACTGAGCGTGGGCGGACACGCAGGATCGCGCTGACCGGAGATGGCGGACAGGGTGGGATTCGAACCCACGGTGGGCGTGAACCCACGGCGGTTTTCAAGACCGCTGCCTTAAACCACTCGGCCACCTGTCCTAGTATTGCGGCAGCTAGACCATCAGGCGCCGGCGCGGCAAGCCGAAAGCGGCGGGCTTTTTCGCCGGCGGTGCCCGGAGCGGCTTCCGCTTCGCGCCCAAGCTGTGCATGATAGCCCCATGCTTCGATCCGTTAACCCTATCCGCCTCGGCAAATCGGCCTTTCCCCGGTCGGGCTGCGCCACCCTGACGGCACTGCGGCTCGCGGTCTGCGCTGCGCTGACGCTGAGCACGGGAGCGGCGCAGGCGCAGAGCGCGCCGTCATCCGCGATCGTTCAGCCGATCCCTTCGCAGACCGGCGAGGACGCGAGTTTCCGCGCCTATCTCGACGTCGTGCGATCCAAGGCTCTGGGCGAGGGCGTGCGGAGTGCGACCATCGACGCGGCCTTTGCCGGGCTGACCGTCAACCCGCGCGTGATCCAGCTCGACCAGGGAGAGCCGACGCCCGCGAACGCGCCGATCCCCGCTTTCGCGCCCTATCGCGCGCGCCATGTCGACACTGCCCGCATCACGCGCGGCCGCCGTGCCTATGTCGTCAACCGTGGCCGCCTCGGCAGCATCGAACAGCAGACGGGGGTGCCGGAGTCGGTCATGGTCGCCATTTACGGGCATGAGACCAATTATGGATCGTTCGTCGGCGACTTCGACCTGGTGCGCTCGCTCGCGACGCTGGCGTATGAAGGCCGCCGACGCTCGCTGTTCGAGCCCGAACTGATCGCGACCCTCAAGCTGCTTGACCGAGGCATCCCCCGCTCGACGCTGGTCGGCAGCTATGCCGGGGCCACGGGCTATCCGCAGTTCCTGCCGTCGGTCTATCTGCGCATGGCGCGCGACGGCGACGGGGACGGGCACGCGGACATCTGGGCAAGCGAGGCCGATGCGCTGGCGTCGATTGCCAACTATTTCGTCAAGTCCGGCTGGCGCGCCGGACAGTCATGGGGAATCCCGGTCGCGGTTCCCGCCGGGCTGAACACCGCGAGCCTCGCCAACCGGACCGTTCCCCCACGATGCCCGCGCGTGTTCGATCGGCACAGCCGCTGGCTGACCATGGCCGAATGGCGGGCGCTGGGCGTGGTGCCGAGCGGTGGCCGGACGCTTGGTGACACGGTGCTTGCGACGCTGCTCGAACCCGACGGGCGCGGAAACACCGCCTATCTCCTGACCAGCAACTACCGCGCCATCCTCGATTACAACTGCTCGAACTTCTATGCCTTGTCCGTAGGATTGCTGGCCGATGCCGTTGAACAATAAGCGCTTTCTGGCTCTGGCGCCGATGCTGGCACTGGTTTCCTGCGGCCTCGTCGAATGGCCCGGCCGCGCCGAGGATCGCACCGTTGCGCGGCCGTCGGCACCGCCCGCGAGCGCGCCCGTCGACTTGGGCGATCCCTACACGATCGACGGCATCGAATATCGCCCGATGGACAGCCGCACGCTCGACGAGACCGGCTATGCCGGGCTGTCCGCCGACCTTGACGGGGTGAGCATCGCTCACAAGACGCTGCCGATCCCAAGCTATGTCGAACTGACCGACCTGGGATCGGGGCGGACGATTTTGGCGCGGGTCATCGAGCGCGGACCGGCGACCAACAGCCGCCTTGTCGATCTGTCCTGCGCTGCTGCGGCCCAACTGAATCTTTCGGGCAACCGGCTGGTGCCCGTGAGAGTGCGCCGGATCCGCCCGACGCCTCCCGATGCGGGCGCGCTCGATCGCGGTGAGCGCGCGGCGGAACGGCTGCCCGCGCCCAAGGCGATGCTGGCGGCGCTCAACAAGAAGCTTCCGCCCCCGCCAAGGGATCCGGGAGTCGGCGACCCGTGTGCCGAAATCCCGCCCGCCTCGCCGCCGATCAGCGCAAAACCGGTGGAGAAGCCCGCGCCGCCACCCGCCGCAGCGCCTGCCGCACCGGCGAAAACGCCCGCCGCTGACATGGCAGCGACCGACGACGGTTTCATTGTAGAGGAGGCAGGCAAGGCCCCCGTCGCTAGGGCACAGGCAAGCGCCCCCGCAGCCCCGCGCGCTGCCGCCTTCGCGGTTCAGGCAGGCGCTTTCTCCAGCAAGGCGAAGGCCGATGCGCTGGCGCGCCGCATCGGCGGCCATGTCGAACCGGCAGGCAAGCTTTATCGCGTGCGCACAGGACCTTACACCAGCCAGGCCGCTGCGACCAAAGCCCTCGCCACGATCCGGGCAAAAGGCTTTGCAGACGCGCGGATCGTGCCTATGGACAGCCGCTGATCGTCTCTTTTCCGGACATTTGCATGACCTTTATCCGTTCCCGTTTCCTCTCCGGCCTCGCGCTCGTGCTGCTCGTCCCCGGCATGGCCGGGGCGGCCAATGCGCCGACCTATGATGCCCAGGCGCCGGTCGCCTATCTGATCGACCTGTCTTCGGGCAAGATACTCTACGAGCGCGATTCCGACCGGCGGATCCCGCCCGCGTCGATGGCGAAGATGATGACGGCGCATGTCGCCTTCCGCCTGATCCAGAGGGGCGAACTGAAACTCGACACGAAATTTACCGTGCGCCCGGAAACCTGGAAACAATGGCATGGCCCGCAGGCCGGATCGACCATGTTCCTGTCGGTCGGCGAACAGGTGTCGGTCGAAAATCTGCTGCACGGCATCGTCACGCTTTCTGGCAACGATGCCTGCGTCGTGCTGGCGGAGGGGATTTCGGGCACCGAACAGGCCTTCGTTGCGGCGATGAACGAAGAGGCCAAGCGGCTGGGTCTGAAGTACAGCCATTTCGGCACCAGCAATGGC
>CAZJCT010000022.1:0-31105 GCA_964544675.1 uncultured Sphingobium sp. | reverse complement strand
CGTGCTGCTGCTCGACGAGATCGAGAAGGCGCATCCCGACCTGTTCAACATCCTGCTGCAGGTGATGGACAATGGTCGCCTGACCGACCACCATGGCAAGACCGTCGATTTCCGCAACGTCATCCTCATTATGACGACCAATGCGGGCGCGTCGGACATGGCGCGCGAGGCGATCGGTTTCGGCGACATCACGCGCGAGGACGCCGGGGACGAGGCGGTGAAGAACCTCTTCACCCCCGAATTCCGCAACCGCCTCGATGCCATCGTGCCGTTCGGATATCTGCCGCCCGCCGTCGTGGAACGCGTGGTCGACAAGTTCATCCTGCAGCTCGAACTGCAGCTTGCCGACCGCAACGTCCACATCACGCTGGAGGAAGGCGCGCGCAAGTGGCTCACCGACCGCGGCTATGACAAGCTGTACGGTGCGCGCCCGATGGGTCGCCTGATGCAGGAGAAGATCAAGCAGCCGCTGGCTGAGGAGCTGCTGTTCGGCAAGCTGGTCAACGGCGGCGAGGTCGTGGTCCGCCTGAAGGACGACGCGCTGGCGTTCGAGGTCACGCCCGCCGCGCCGGGCAAGGCCAAGGCCAAGGCCCGGAAAGCGTCGGGACCGAAGAAGCCGCGCGCGGGTCTCGCCAAGGACGGCGTCAACAAGGACTGACATCGTGCCGGCGTCCGGCGCAATGACATCACCATCCCCGCCGCGCCCGGCGACACCGGGTACGGCGGGGATCGTCTTTCTGCACGGTCACCGGCAGGTGATGGGTGGCATGGGGCGCTTTGCGCGCTGGGCGGAGGCGGAGGGCTTTGCCGCTCTCAACCTGCGCTATTGCAGCATGACCAACGCGCTGCCTGCCATCGTCGATGCGCTCGAACCCGAAGTGCGCGCGTTCGCCGAGCGGACGGAGGGGGCGATCCATTTCATCGGCCATTCGCTCGGCGGGCTATTGATCCGCGCGCTCCTTAACCGCTTCCGGCCCGCAGCTCTCGGCCGGGTCGTGATGATGGGTACGCCGCATGGCGGCAGCGAATGGGCTGACCTCTCGCTGCGGCTGAGGCTGGGCGGCCGGGTTCTGGGTCCCGTCGGCAATTTCCTGACGACCAAGCGCCACCCCGATGACGAGGCGCTGCTGTGCCCGGTCGACTTTCCGCTGGGCGTCATCGCCGGCCGCACCCCTTGGGAGCCGATCATCCCGCCGCTGCTGCCCCGTCCGAACGACGGCACCGTTTCGGTCGCCTCGACACGGATCGCGGGCATGACCGACCACATCGTCATGCCGGTAACGCATGCCTTCATGCCTTCCAATGTCGCCGTCCGACGCCAGGCGATCGCCTTTCTTCGAGAAGGGCGGTTTCGCCGGAGCTGATCTGCGTTACGGTGCCGCCGCCAGGGATTCGCGACGAGTCCCGCAGCGGAGGGAAGGCGCAGGACCATGAGCGAAGAGATCGACTTCTACACCCATCCCATGTCGCGCGGGCAGACCGCCCGCTGGATGCTGGAAGAAACCGGCGTGCCGTACCGCCAGCATCTGCTCGACTATGGCACCAGCATGAAGGCGCCCGACTATCTGGCGATCAACCCGATGGGCAAGGTTCCGGCGATCGTTCACCAGGGCCAGGTCGTGACCGAATGCGCCGCGATCTGCGCCTATCTTGCCGAGGCGTTCCCCGAAGCCGGATTGCTGCCTGACATGGCCGCGCGTGGCACCTATTTGCGCTGGATGTTTTTCATGGCCGGACCGATGGAGGCCGCTTTCAGCGACAAGGCTGCCGGTTGGGAGCCCGATGCAGAGAAGCAAGCCACGTTCGGCTATGGCCATTTCGATCTGGCGGTCGATGCTCTGGAGACGGCAGTCGCCGGCAAGACGTTCATTGCCGGCGACCGGTTCAGCGCGGCTGACGTCTATGTCGGCGCGTTCATCGACTTCATGCTGGCGTTCAACATGCTGCCCGCGCGCCCGGCGTTCGAATCCTATGTCGGCGGCCTGCGCGAGCGCCCGGCCTATGTCCGTGCAAAGGCTATCGACAATGCCCTCATCGCCGAGATGCAGGCGGCGGCTTCGTAAGCAAAGGAAAGGCCCGGAGGATCGCGCCTCCGGGCCATTTCCAAGGTCCATGTTCCAGCGAAACTCAGTCGCGGTTGCCGCCCATGAAGCGGAGCAGGAACAGGAACATGTTGATGAAGTCGAGATAGAGCTGAAGCGCACCCATCACAACAGTCTTGCCCATCATGTCGCTTCCCGCGACATGGGCGTACATGCTCTTGATCCGCTGCGTGTCATAAGCCGTCAGGCCCGCGAACAGCAGCACGCCGATGAAGCTGATCGCCATGTCGAGCGCGCTCGACTGAACGAACAGGTTGATCAGCATCGCGACGAACAGGCCGACGACACCCATGATCAGGAAGGTGCCGAATGCCGAGAGGTCCTTCTTGGTCGTGTAGCCGAACAGGCTGAGACCGGCGAACGCCGCGGCGGTCGCAAAGAAGGTCTGAGCGATCGACGTTCCGGTGTACATCAGGAACACCGACGACAGCGACAGCCCCATGACCGCCGCAAATGCCCAGAACAGCGCCTGCGCGGTCGCGGTGGACAGCCGGCCGATGCCGAAGCTCAGCACCATCACGAACGCCAGCGGGGCGAACATGATGACATATTTCATCAGTCCCGGACCCATCAGGATCTGGGCGGCGAGTCCGCTCTGCGCGAACAGCAGCGCAACGATGCCGGTGACGAGCACGCCGCTCGCCATATAATTGTAGACCGACAGCATGTAGGAGCGGAGCCCGGCATCGAACTCCGCGCCGCGCGTGGCGGTTGCGACACCGGCGGCACCGAGCGGCCGGGTCATGGGATCGCGCCAATTGGCCATTGCAAATCATCTCCTTACCGCCGACCTTCGCTGCATCGGCGTAACCGGAATATCTGATGTCTCCCATGGATTTTCAAGCGAAACCCGACTTTCTTTGCCCTTTCCGGTTGTTGCGCCGGTCGTTGTCGCAGAGATGGCGGAGGTGATGCGCCTGTTCTTCGCACTGCTGCCACCCGCTCCGCTGTGCGAGGCGTTGCGCGACATCATGCATGGCGTCCACGGCGCGCACTGGCAAAGCCGCGAGCAACTGCACCTCACGCTCCGCTTCATCGGCGACGCCAGCGCGCACCAGGCGGATGAGCTCGCCGCCGCCTTGCCGCGCACAGTGTCGACCATGCCCGCGCTGACGCTGTCCGGCCTGGGGGTGTTCGAAAGCGCCGGACGGCCGAACGCCTTATGGATCAGGGGCACACCGCAGGAGCCGCTCGCGCAGCTTCATCGCAAGCTCGACAGGCTGTGTCAGACGGTCGGTTTGAAGGCGGAGGGGAGAGCCTATCTCCCGCATGTGACGCTTGCGAGGCTGCCGCGAACGGCGGGGCCGGTGGAGGGCTGGCTCGCCGATCACGCCGGCCGATCGTTCGGCCCGGCGGTCTTCGCGCGCTGTTCGCTTATGGAAAGCCATCTGACGCCGTCAGGCAGCGAATATCACCAGATTGCATCGGTGCGTCTCGACTGAGGCAACGCCGGTGCCGATGGAATCGCCCCGCGCACCCAACAGAAAAGGGCCGACCTTACGGCCGGCCCTCTCTTCAACCGAAGCCATCAGCGGCTTCAGGCCGTGATTACATGCCCGAACCCGGACCGTAGGTGATTTCCACCCGGCGGTTCTGCAGCTCGCGGACACCGTCGGCGGTCTCGACGCGCGGACGCGACTCACCGAAGGCCTGGCTCATGATGACGCCGTCGGGGATGCCCTTCGAGGTCAGATAAGCGCGAACCGATTCGTTACGACGCTCGGACAGGCCCTGGTTGTAGGTGGGCGAACCCGACTTGTCGGCGTGACCCGCCAGCATGACCTGCGCATTGCCGCAATCGGCATAAGCCGAAACCGCGTTGTCGAGGATGGTCGCGGCATCCGGCGTGACGTCGGAGCGATCCCATTCGAAGAACACGATGTACGGCCCCGGGGTGCACTGCGCCACCGGCGGAGGCGGAGGCGGCGGAGGCGGCGGGGGAGGCGGCGGCGGCGGAGGCGGCGGCGGAGGCGCCGCAGGTTCGCCGAAATTGAACATCAGGCCAGCCAGCACCGAGTGCGAACGCAGGTCTGCGCTGACATTGCTGCCGGCAGCATTGAACGATCCGGGTACATCGACGTTATCATGGTTGAAGTAGCGATACTTCAGCTCTGCGTCGATACGATCGCTCAACGGGAACCGAACGCCGGCAAGTGCCTGCCACGCAAAGCCCGTGTCCGAATCGTTGGTGGTCGCCGAGAACAGATAGGATCGAGCAACACCGGCACCGCCGCCAACGAAGCCCTGAAGACCGTCGTCAGGACCGAAGTCGAGGAGGCCATTCACCATGAAGTTCAGCGTATGGACATTCCCCAGCGTGCTGTTGCCGGTCACGAACCGATTCACGTCGGTGGCGGCACGGCGATAGGCCACCTCGGTCTCGAGACGGAACATGCCGAAATCATAGCCGATCACGCCATCGACATCGTAGCCGGTGTCGGTTTCCCAGTTGGAGTCGAACGCAGTAGAACCCCTGACGTCAACGTCAGTGTCTTCGACGAGCACCGCACCAGCATGCGCACCGATATAAAAGCTATCATCGCGCGCAAGCGCTGGCGATGCCAACGCAGTGGAAGCGAGCGCGATGGCCAAGCCAAGCTTTCGCATGTTATTCCCCTTTCAGACTGTCACAACGGACTGCGCAAACGCTCTAGGCAGGCGAAGGTTGCGTTGCAAGAGCACAAATGATCGCGGATTAAGCTCATGAACATATGTTCACTGATTGCGCCGGGCCGTGGCCACCGTGCAACAGCCGGCAAAGCAGACGGTCTCAACTGTCGATCAGCCCATGAGCGCGCGCCATCGCAAGAATGGCGCTGATCGCGGATCGCGCTTCCGCATCCGGGGTTCCGCCCCCGGCGGGATCGGCGATGGCGGGCTGGCGCGGCGCGATCACCCGCGTGCCGGCGACATAGACTCCGTCCGCACGCAGCGCAGTATCGATCCAGCCCGTGCCGTCATGCACCATCTCGCCTTCGCGGTCGCGAACATGGCAGCGCCAACCCTCTGCGGGAACGGCAAAGCGCCATCCGCCTGCGGTCCATTGGGCGATCTGGCCGGTCCGGCCCGCCCAGGCACCGCTGGCGGGGGAGGCGACGATCCAGCATTGCCCCTCCACCGGCGCGCCGGGAGGCGTCCCCAGATCCGCCGTCTCCACCACCGGCTGGACGAGCATGTCGATCGCCTGGAGTGACTCGTTATGCGTCATCTCCTTTTGTGCCTGACCCGGTTGGAGAAACGGCAGTGCAAGTCGCGGACTATGGTCTTGGCTCATCATGTCTCTCCTCGGAAAGTACGTCAGCCGCCCGGCAGCCAGGCGTTCGCGGCGGGGCCCAGCCCATGGTCTCCGATCTGGCGGATAGCGACCGCCAGCGGCGCGCCGCCGGCGGCGACACGATCCGCCGCGATGGCGTCCGGCGGCAGGATCCAGACGGGTTCGACGAGCGTCACTGACCGAACCGACGCCCCTCCCGCCGAAAGCGTGGCGGCATAGCGCTCCTGCTCCTCGCCCAGCGGCGCGTCGATCCCGTCGCGCCACTGCCACCCCGCCCGGCTTCTCCGCATCCAGCGGATCGCGTAGCCCGCCGCATCGCTCCCCTCGATCCTCAGCCCGACCGGGGACAGAGGCAGCGCGGCGACACCCGTCACCGTCCGGCTGCGGAGGACGGGCGACAGATCGCCCAGCCCCTGCGCCGCCACCGTGACCTCGGCGCCGATCCGCACCGGATCGCCGGTCAGCGGGACCAGCCGGTCCTCCTCGATCAGCACGAACGGCTCGCCGGCCGCATGCGACAGGCTCGCCCAATCGCTGCCGCGCCTGCCCCGCAGCAACCGGCGCAGCACATAGTCGCGCGGACCGACAGCCACCGCATCCCCGAACTGGAGCAGCTCGTCGCCGATCATGCAGGCATTGGCGCCGTTGAGCAGCGCGGCATCGCTCGCGGGGGACAGGACCGCGCTGTCGTCGAACAGCCGCACCTGCACCGATGCATTCGCGTCGAACAGGGTCGCCGGACCCGGCGGCAGCACGCCGAGCGTTTCGCCCAGCACCGCCGCCGGGGCAGACCTGCCGATCGGCACATAGCTATCCTCGCCGTCACGCTGCAGCAGCGCGGCCGGTCGCCAGCCGCTATCGTCGCCGCATGCGGCCACCATGACCTGCGGGGAGCGGACGGGCTCGTCGCCGGGCTGCGGCATTTCGATGAGCGTGAGCCGAGTCGGCCCGACCAGAATGTCTGGCTGCCGAACCGGTTCACCGGCGTCGGCGGGCGGCGGTGGCAGGGCGGACGACGACGGCACCGCGCGCAGCGCGAGTTGCACCGCCCCCGCCTCCCACTCCAGCGCCTCGACGCGGAACCGGCCGCCCGCGTCCTCGATCGCGACAAGATCGCCGACACGGTGGGTCAGGGCTGCCCAGCCCCGTGCCACGCTGACGGTCCGCCGCCGGGCGATAGTCCGGCGCAGCCCTTCGACCGCGCCCCGCCGCGCGTCCTCGGCGGTCATCGCGGCGGGCAGGTCGACCAGCGCCTCCGACATGCCCGGGCCCTGCCGCTCCGCGCCTTGCGTGCCCGTCTGGAAATCGCGCGCGGGCTCATAGTGGCGAAGCGCCACGCGGCGGGGTACCCGCTCGATGGGCTCGCGCCGTGCCTCGCGCGCGCCGACGCGCTTGCCTCCCGCCACGCGCAGATCCTCGCCGCGACCAAGCACCGCTCCGCTGTCGGTTCCGCCCGTCAGGACCACACCGCCCCCTGTGCTGAGCGCCACCAGGTCCTGCACCTCGATCAGCGGAGCCAGCGCGCTGCCCGCATCCTCGCCGAGCGCGGCATAGCCGCTGATCACCAATGTCTGCCCGTCATCCGGCCCGATGGCCGGCATGCCGGTGAGCGCAGCCGCGACCGCGCCTGTCGATGGCGCCGCGTCCCCAACGACCTCGAACGTCAGCGAGGGGATGCGATTGCCGAAGTCCGCAAGCTGCAAGTCATCGAACACCACATAGGCCAGGCCCCGATGCGCGGGCGTCAGCCCCGGGCCCTTGTCGGCGGCGATCAGCGGATCGGGCGCCTGGTCCGCCTCACCCCTATGAACGCGAAACGCCCCGACCGGCGTCTTGAAGTCGCCGCCGCTGCCGCGCAGCAGATTGCCGTCGGCCCAGATACGTCCGATGCCCGTGATCCGTCGCGACGACACCGCCACTGCGAAGCTCGCCGAATAGCTGTATGTCGTGACTTTAGGACGTCCCTTGCCGCCGCCCGAACGCTCGCGCCTCTCGATCAGGTCGGTCGCCCAGATCACCGTTCCCGCCACGCGCATCGTGCCGAATATCTGCGGGACGGCGGTGCCATAGCTCGATGTCTGGACGCGCAGGTCGGACAGGCGTGGGCCGGATCGTCCGGCGGGCTTGAAAAGCTCGGCATCGATCGCCTGTCCGGCGAGGGCACCGACAGCCGCGCCGATCGGACCGCCCAGCACGGTTCCGATTGCCGTCAGGACAAGCGTCGCCATGTCAGTCTTCCTTTCGTTCCGTTACCCGCCCCGCCACCCGGCAGCGCGACAGCAGCCGCCACTCCACCGGCCACGCCATTTCCACCACCCGGCCCAGCCCTGCATGCGCGTGAATCAGCGCAGCACCGCCATCGACGAGCAGATGCAACTGGATCGGGCTGACCGCCGCCACGAGAATATCGCCCGCCGCCCGATCGTCTGCCTCGGCAAGGCCCAGCGTCTCCATCCATCGCATCGCGGGCGTCGCATGGCCGCTGCGCAGCCGATAGGGGGGCGGCTCCGCAACCGGAAATCCCGCCGCCCGGACGCTCAGCAGCGCCAGCCCCACGCAATCGATCCCCGTGGAAGGATCGCGACCGTGCAGCCTGAACGGCACACCCAGAAAGCTGCGCGCCGCCGCAGCGATCCGCCGGCCCGTCTCGCCCTCCGCCGCCATGTCACGCCCCCGGATAGCGGGTGAGCAGATCGTTTCCGGGCAGAAAGGGTTCGCCCCGGAAATTGGCCGCATTGGCAAAGCGCGCGGCGCAGGTCGCCAGCCGCTTGTCGCAGCCCTCCTCGATCGATGCGGGCGCACCCGGCGCGATCGCCGCGTCGACTGCCTCGGCCAGCAGCAATTCGCCCGCGCTCCCCGCCTGCACCGCCTCGGACAGTCCGCAGCGCGAGCCGCCAAGCCAGCGCAGCCGCCCGAACGCATAGGGTGCCCCGTCGAGTCCGGCGATTGTCACCCGGTCGCCCGCAACCGAACCCACCACCACACGCCGCCGCCGGCGCGCCATGTCGACCCGGCAGTCGGCATCGCCCAGCGTGGCACGACATCCCGGCGAGGTTGCAGGCACCACGGCGCGGCGAAAAACGGTCTTGCCGTTCTCCAGCGCCGCGCTGAACGCCCCGTCGCTCTGCCGGACGAGGCCCAATGTCCCGCTCGCCAGCTCCAGCCAGAGGACGCCCGGCTCCGTCCATTCGGTGAGGTGAAGCGACACCGCCGCCCCGTCCCACCGTCCCGCCGCCAGATCGTCCTCGGACAGCGCGGCCACCGACAGCGCGCTCTCCACATCCATCACCGCGCTGTCCATGTCGCCGCCGTGGCGGATCGCGGTGGGGACCACGCCCGGAGTCGCGGCATAGCGAAAGCCTCCGACCGTCAGCGGCCGGTCATGGCTCGTCAGCCCGATCGCAACGCCGTCCCGCCGCTCGAGCCGCCAGCAGAAGGCCAGTGCGCACAGCGGCTTCGACAGGATCTCCGCCGCGCTCATTCGCGGACCTCCACCAGCGGAACCGACGGCACCTCGCCCGCCGCCCAGGTCTCCGCGCTGATCTCGATACTGTCGGTCGCAAAGCGCACCGGCACGTCGAACAGATATCCCGCCGTCACGATGCTTCCCGCGGGTGGCGGATCGTCGAACAGCACCGCTCCGAGTTCGCCCATTTCCCAGGCCCCGGGCGTGGGTTCCACGCCGTCCACCGCAACACGGACGCTTCCCGCCACCGGCCGGGTGATCCGCCGCGTCTGCGGATCGTCGCCGTCGCCATAATGCTTGACCAGCTCGAAGCGGGTCGTGGTCCCATCACCGGTCCCGATCCGCTGGTCGATGGCGCTGACCGGCATGTCGAACGGTGCCGAGCTATGATCATAAGGATCGGTAAAGCGAAAGCCCCGTGCCGCCCCCCGCCGCGCCCGGAAGAAGGCGATCAGGCTCGCCAGATCGGCGTCGGACCGCACCCCCGGCCCCGCGTCGAACTGCATCCGCGCATCGGCCCAGTCGCTGCTGCGCTGCTCATGGCCCGACTGCGCCTCGATCGTCTGGGTGGAGAAGGTCGGCGCGACGCTCGCGCGCCGGCCGATGTCGAGCGGAAAGCGGACGTCGTCGAAATGCTGCACTTCAGCCTCTCCCTCCAGCGTGAACCAGGTAAAGCCGTCGCGCGCCACCTGCGGCAGCGCCCACAGCACCGTTGCCGCGTCTCCGCCCGCAAGCGAGACACGCGCCGCCTCGGCAATCCGCTCCCATTTGACCGGCGCGGACGGATGCGCCCCGTCGAGTACGAAGCCCGCGAAATAATGCTGCTCCTCTTGCGGGTAGCCGAGCCGCTGGGTGATGACGGCACGCGCGGCGCGCGACCGCGCGACATGGCCGTCGGTCACCCAGTCATAATCCTCGACCTGCAACCGGTCGAAAGCCGGCGCCGCCCAGCCCAGCGGCACATTGGCCCGCTTCATCTCGGGCGCCTGCGGGTCGAGCACCGTCGGCAGATAGACCAGCACCAATATCTCCGCGCCCGGCGCCGCCGCCCGCACATGTGCGGCCAGCGCGGCGGTCGATGCCGCGAGCAGCGCGCCCGCCGCATCGAGCAGCGCGATCCGGCCCGCGTCCATGGTCTCGCCGACATGCGCGATGACCGGCGGCGAACCGCCAAAGGCCGCACGCGCGGCATCGTCATAGAGGCAAGGCTTGCCGTCGAACGTCACCCACCACCAGGGCTCGCCGATCTGGAACCGCACCGGCATTGCCTTGGCGAGGGCGAGGGCGACAAACGCCCCCGCCACCGCGCGCAGATAGGCCATCGCCCCGCCATGCGCCGGCGACAGCAAGGTCGATGGCGGCACCCATCCGGTGAGCGCGGGCGCGCCGTCGCTCGTTCGCTGCTTCCAGTCATTCCAGCAATGCGCGTCGAACAATTCATAGGACAGCGACAGGATCACACCAAATCCCATCGCCTTCGCGCGCGCCAGGAAATCGGCGTGCCAGGCCGCACAGGGGGCATTGACCGCCCCACCCGCCAGGCTGGCATAAAGCCCGGCCCCCGACCTTTCGAGCCGGAAATAATGGCTCATCCCGACATAATGGACGATCGTCTCGCGATAGCCCAAAGCCTCGATCTGCCGAAGCACCCGCTCGGGCGTCTGGTTATAGCCATCGTCATATCCGGTCGCGATCCGCAACCGATGCTCGGGCACCATGATGTCGCCGATGCTCAGCATCGACCCCGACCCGTCGCAGACGATGTCGCTCAGCTCGACCCATGCCTCCCGCCCTGTCGCAAAGGGCGTGGCGACCGGGTCATAACCGGGCGGGACGATCGACACGAACAGCCGGTCGATATCGTGCGGCCACACCCGGTCCGCCTCGCCGGGCAACAGGAAACCGCCGTCGAGCGCGTCGAAGTCCAGCGTGACGAGCGCATCCTCGGGCGACCCCTCGGCATAGTTCCACAGCCGCACATACCAGGCGCGGGCATGTCCTTCGGCATCGCGGCCCTCGATGGTCAGCGTGGGGCCGTTGATCGCGTCGAGCGGCATGACCCCGCCGCTCCGCCAGCGAAACGACAGCCGGCAATGCGCATAGTCGCGCCGCGTCTCATAACCGAGCAGCGGATGATCCCAGCGGTCCTCGCTCTCCCAGATCAGCCCCGCCAGCTCGTCCGAATGATAGAAGACCGCATCGACCCGCAGCGCATCGGGCGCGGTGGTCACAACCGATGCCATCATCGGTCGCGGGAAATTGACGGTCCAGAAGGGCGCGGCAAAGCGCTTGAACGGCGCGCTCTCCTGCCCGCGCCGCTCGCGTGCAAGCCAATGGGGCATATCTCACTCCGTTTCCGTTCGTGTCGAGCGAAGTCGAGACACGGGTTCGCACATCGGTTCTCGACTTCAGTCTGTCCGGAGCGCCGGTTGCAGCACGCGGTCGAAAGGCTCGGATCGAGCGGCCAGTGCCTACTCCGCCAGCGCACCGCGCACCGCGCGCGCCACCTGCCGCGCGCTTCGCGCCAGCAGGCGGCTGTTCTCCCCCGGCGGTGCATTGACCTGGATCGCGATCCGCACGTCGCGCGCGCTTTGGCCGCCCGTCGCCGGATGAACGATCCCGCTCGACGTCGGCACGAACAGTTCCGGCCCGCGCTCGCCCACCATGAAGGCGCGACCGGGCGACACCGGCCCGCCCGTGGCCCGCCCCGGAAGCCCCAGCACGGACCCCAACAGGCTGGTGGCGAGGCCGACCACACCGCCACCGCCACCGCCACCGCCCGCGCCTGCCCCGATCGCGCCCAGTCCGCTTCGCACCGCGGACGCGGCGATCTCCGCCATGACCGAAAGCACGGTACGCTTCAGATCCTCGAAGCCGAACTTGCCCGTCCGCACCGCGCGCAGCAGCCCGCGCTCGATCGCCTGTCCCGCCTTGTCGGCACCGCCCGCCAGCCCGCCCTGCAGATCCTCGCGCATCGCCGCGACGTCGCGGGCAAAGCCGCTGACATCCGCGCGCACGCCGACGATCAGCGTTTCGATTTCGTCACCCATCGGGAAACATCTCCTTCAGCCGGTCGATGTCGGCGCTGCCCGCCGGCCGCTCGCCGCCGCCCGTTTCGTCCGCCGCCGCCAGCACTGCCGCCAGTTCGGCGGGCGTCGAGTCCCAGAACTCGCGCGGTCGCCAGCCCAGCAGCAATCCCGCCAGCCCCGCCGCGCGTGCGGCGGCCTCCGCGAATCTCATCGCGCGCCGGTGAGGATCTGCTGCAATATGCCGCGCAGCATCGGCATCGTTCCGGCCAGCCCCAGCGCGACGACCGCCTCGCCCACCTGCTCGCGGCTCAGGCTCTCCCGCGCGTCGACGCAGTGCCAGAACAAGGTCGCGATCTCGCCGATGGCGACCCGCCCCTCCGCCGCACGATCGACAAACGCCAGCAGCGGCCCCAATTCACCCTCGGCGGCGACCAGCGCCGCGAAGGTCGGGCGCAGCACATGATCACGCCCGCCGATGCGGATCGCCGCCTCGCCGCGCACGGGATTGGCGATGCCGCTCACAGCACGCTCACTGCGCCCGAGCTTTCGAGGCTCAGCGTGTAGTTGCGCTCGCCATTATAGTCGCCGGCATAGTCCAGCCGCGTGACCAGAAAGCGCCCGCGCATCCGCTCGCCACTTTCGAAGCTCAGCTCATAGTCGTCGATCGCGCCGGCCAGCGCATGGCCCCGCAGCCGCGTCTCCGCCGCGCTACCGGTGAACACCCCCGCGCCAGCAACGCTCACCGACCGCACGCCCGCTCCGGCGAGCAGCTCGCGCCAGCCGCCGCTGTCCTTGCTGGTGACGTTCACCGCCTCGCCATTCACCGACAGCTGCGTCGTTCGCAGCCCCGCCAGCGTGGCGTAGCCGACGGGCGATCCGCCATCCCCGATCTTCAGCAGAAACGCACTGCCCTTCTCAACCGCCATGATGCTGTCCTTTCACGATCCCAATTGTCATCCCCGCGGAAGCGGGGATCCAGGGCCACAGGGTATGTCTGCGCGGCTCTGGATTCCCGCCTTCGCGGGAATGACGGTCCCATCCTCACACCGCGCGCGACAACCGCGCGCGGTAATCGATCAGCAGCGACCACTGCCCACCCGGCACGGCAACGCTGCGCTGCCGGTCGAACAGCACCGCACCGATTCGCCAGCCATCCGCCTCCGCCGGCAGGCTCGCCATCACCACAGCGATCCGGTCCGCCGCCGCCGCGATCCGGTCGGCGGCATCGGCCCTGTCGACCAGGGTGAAGGGCACGCGCACCGACATCCCCGCGATCCCGCGCGCGCCCCATTCGCTCGCGAACAGCTCGCCCAGCCGCAGCGACGGCGGCGACTGGCGGGGGGCGCCGCCATCCCCGACGCTGTTCACCAGCGCCATCAGCGGCGCATCGGCTCTGAGCGCCGCGACGATTTCGCGGCGGAGCATCACCGTCCCGCTCATCGCTCATCCTCCCGCCAGTCGCGCAAGCCATCCGCGCCGACAAAACGCGCAATCACGCCGCGCCCGGTCACGACCAGCCGCTCGCCCTCGCGCTCGACCCGCGCACCCGGCAGCACCGCCGCCAGCCGCGCCGCAACCCGCTCGCGCAGTGCGTCGGCACGCGCGCGCGCCCGTTCCTCGACCGCTCTCATGCCAACCGCATCCGTCGCCAGGGCCGCCACAGCGCCGCGACGGCCGCGGGCGGCTGCGGGTCCAGGCCCTCGCGCCGCGCATGATATTCACCCGCCAGCCGGACGATGCCGTGCGTGATCGCGTCAGGCACGCCCCCCGCATCGGCGGCGATCCCCGCGCTGTAGCGCACCCGCACCCGCCCCGCCGCGCCCTGCCGCGTCACCCGGATCCAGCCGTCACCATTGCGGTCGATGTCGATGGCATAGCCATCCACCGGCAGCGCGAACTCGGCGCCCTCCGCCGGTACTCCGCGCACCTCGGTCAGCGCGCGCACCGGCCGCACCGTCAACCTCTGCCATTCGCCGGTGATCGGCATGACCTCGTCCACGCCGCGCGCGACCAGTATCTGCCCGGTGAACCGCTCGGCCAGCTCGGTGGCGCTCGCGATCAGCTCGACGAGGCTCGCATCCTCGTCGTCGAGGCCAATCTTCAGATAGGTTTTGAGGGCGCTCAGCGGCACCGCCGGCGCGGCTGGCGCGTCGATCGTCACGGTCATGGATTGTCCTCGGTGATATCGGGGCGGATCGCGAAAAGGTCGGCGCCGCGCGAGGGAAAGGGGAGGAAACCCCGCGCGGCGCCTTCGCCGCAGCTCACGAGGAGGCGGCGAATGTCATCAGCTTGCCACCAGCTCCGTCAGGAGGCGGCGAACTTCATCACCTTGATCGCCTCGCTGTTCGAGACCGCACCGCCCAAACGCTTGACGGCGTAGAAGTTCACGAACGGCTTGTTGGTGAACGGATCGCGCAGGATGCTCGTCTCGCCCCGCTCGGCCACGACATAGCCGATCTGGAAGTTGCCGAACGCGATCGACAGGCTGTCCGCGGCGACATCGGGCATATCCTCCGCCTCGACCACCGGATAACCCAGCAGCGTCGCCGGCTGCCCCGCCGCCATCGACGGCTGCCACAGGAACGCGCCGTCGCTCGTCTTGAACTTGCGGATTCGCGCCAGCGTCGCCGAGTTCATGACAAAGCTCGCGCCCTGCCGATAGGGTGACTTGAGCGCCTGGACGAGATCGATCAACCGGTCCTGCGGGTTCGACGAAGCAAAGCCGCCCGACGCGCCCGACGCCACATATTGCAGCGTCCCGAACGCCCGCACCCCGTCCGCCTCGTTGGTGGCGGCATAGGTCAGGAAGCCCTTGGGCCGGTTGGTCCCGCTGCCGCTCACGAACGCCGCGCCCTCGGCCTTGGCGAACTCCATCGCGATCTCGTTCGACAGCCACGCCTCGACGTCGAACTGCGCGTCGTCGAGCATTGCCTGGCTGGCCGCCGGATTGGCGTAAAGGTCGCCGAACGGCGGCGCGATCTCGTTGAAGACCGGCGTCGCCGTCTCGGTGCGCGCGCCGGTTTCGCTGGCCCAGCCCGACGCGGTGCCGCCCGTGGTCACCAGCTTGCGATAGCCCGACGATCCCACCCGCACGACATTGGCGATCTGCCGGATCGGCGAAATCGCCTTCAAGGCGCTGTCGATCATCGCGTCGATCTCACGCGGCACGGCATAGCCGCCCGCGCCGCCGGTCGCGCCCGAAAAGCTCTTCAGCTCGACGCCCGCTTCCTGGCCCTTGCGCAGATAGCGGTCGACGAACGCCGCGCGCGCAGGATCGACCGCACCGCCTTTCACCCCGTCGAGCGCGGGGCGCTGCACGGCGATGCCGCGCTCCCTCACCGCCGCGTCGAGCGCGCCGATCCGCTGTTCGATCGCATCGATCCGTTCCGCCTGCAGGATCGCGTCAAAGCTCTCCTCCAGCGCATCCGCCTTCACTTCCACCATGGTCACATCTCCTGCTTCAAAAAGGAAAAGGGCGACCCCTCTAGGTCGCCAACAAAGCCGTTCGTGGTGAGGAGAGGGTGAGCCTGTCGAACCCTCGTCTCGAACCACCCTTCGCGACGCCATTTCGACAAGCTCAATGGCTGACCAGAGGCACGCGACTCTGGTCAGTCAGGGCGAACGGCACAGATGTGTCCCTACCCCTCCACCGCATGCACCCGCGCCAGCGGCTGCATCGGATGAGTCACCAGGCTCACCTCGACGATGTCGAGCGCCTCCAGCCGCCGGAGCGAACCCGCATGGTCGCCCTTCACCACGCGATATCCGAACGACAGACCGCCGACCGCACCGGCCCTCAGCGCCTCGCCCGCGCGCCGCGCGACCCCGGGCCGGTCGCTGATCCGCGCCACGACCCTCAGCCCCCGCTCGTCCTCGGCGACGCTTTCGACCTCGCCGATCGGCTGGTCGCCGTCATGCTGCCACAGCAGCGGCAGCCGCTCGCCCGCCCGCGCCTTGAGGCTCTCCGCAAAGGCACCCGGCACAATGATGTCCCCGCCCCGATCGCGCCGACCGAAGATTGCGGCATAGCCCGCGAGCCTCACGCCCGCGCCTCCGGCCAGAGCCCCGTCTTGGCGGCCAGCCCCAGCAACAGCAGCATCGCCAGCAACCGCACGATCCAGCCCAGTATCGCATTGCGCGCCGCCTTCTTCGCGTCGCGCCAGCCGCTCAACAGCTCGCGCAGTTCGCGCACGTCGCCCTGTGCGCCCGCATCGGCGAGGCCCAGCCGCTCCAGCGCGCGCTCGGCGCCGATCATGCTCGCCTCCTCGACCAGCGCGCGCAGCATCACGATGTCGCCGCCCGCCTCCTCGGCCTGGGCGATCAGGTTCGCCAGCATCTCGCCGTCCTGCATCATGCCTCTCCCCGCTCGATCCCCAGCAGCGCGCGCTTCTCCCCGGGCGACAGGAACTCCGCCTTCGCCACCTGGTCCCACATCGCCGCGCGTTCCTCGGCCAGCGCCGGCAACCGGTTGAGATCGACCGCCAGCTTCAATCCCGGCAGCGCGGGCGCCAGGCCCTGCGAGAGCGCGCCCAGCAGCATGTCGGCAAAGGGCAGCACCGTTTGCCGCCACAGCGCACGATTGGCCTCGCGATAATTTGCGTACGTGTTGTCGCCCGGCAGGCCGAGCAGCATCGGCGGCACCCCGAACGCCAGCGCGATGTCGCGCGCCGCCGCCGCTTTCAGCGCCACAAAGTCCATGTCGGCGGGCGAATGGCTCAGCGCCTGCCAGGACAGCCCGCCTTCGAGCAGCATCGGCCGCCCGGCATTGCCCGCACCCTGGAACGCGCTCTCCAGCTCCTCGCGCAGCCGGTCGAACTGGTCGGGCGACAGGTTCGCGCCGTCCGGCCCCTCATAGACCAGCGCACCCGACGGCCTCGCGGCGTTGTCGAGCAGCGCCTTGTTCCACCGCGTCGCCGCATTGTGGATCGCCACCGCCCCCGCCGCCGCGCCCAGCGCGCCCAGCCCATAATGATCGTCGAGCGGATTGACGCTCCGCACATGGATCACGGCGGTGCGCCCCAGCGCATCCTCGCCGGCATAGCGGGTCACCCGCTCGCCCACGCGGTAGGAATAAGCGACCGGCCAGCCCTCGGCGTCGGGCTCGACCCGCACCCGCTCGGGCCGCAGCGCGAACAGCCGTGCCGGCGTGCCCTCCGCATCGGACGCGACATGGACATAGCCATTGCCGTGGAGCAGCACGTGCACCGCCAGCAACTGCAACAGCCCCTGCCCCGCCGATCGCTGCGACACCAGCGCCAGCGCGCGCGCCGCGTCGCCGTCGCGCTCGGCGGTGGCGGTCAGGGCCGCGCCGCCAATGGCATCGCTCACCAGCCGCACCGCGCGCTGCGCCACCGGATTCTGCCCGATCGCGGCGCTGAGCTGCGCCTCATAGCTTTGCGGCCATTCGCCAAGGGGGACCAGCCCCGTGCTCCAGGCGCGCGAAAGCGCCGGCCGCGACTCATCCGTCGCGGCCTTGCGGCCGAACCACTTCATGCTGTTCTCCTGCTATTGTGCGCCCGCCGACTCTCGCGGCGTGCGCGCCCTCAGGCCGTCAGGCGGCTATCAAACCCATCCCGATGCCCCGCACCGCCGCCGATGTGCGGTCGGACACGCCCAGCTTGTCGTAAATCCGCCGCAAATAGGTATCCACCGTTCCAGGCGAGATCGCCAATATGTCGGCGATCACCCCGTTGCTCTTGCCCCGCGCGACCCACAGCAGGATCTCGCGCTCACGTGTCGACAGCGACTTGGCGGGTGGCTGTCCGCTTTCCGTCAACGCGCAGATTCGCAGATGCGCTGCCTGGGCGACGAGATGCATCTCGCGGATCGCCAGCTCATCGGTTCGCGCCGTCTCGCTGATCACACCCACGCCGACATAGGCGTTGCGCCCGCCCGCGCCGTAGCAGGGAAAGCCGAAGCCGTCCCCGATCTGCACCTCTCGCATCATGTTGAGGAAGGCCTGCTCCTCCTCGGTGATGCCGACCGATCCCCATCCTTCGCTCCACCGCACGGGTTTTCCCGTCGTGAGCGTCAGGCGAGGCATCACGTCCAGCCGACGATGATCCGCCTTCAGATAGGTTCTGACCACTTCGGGACTGAAGCCATGGATCAGCGCCTTGCTCGGCGCCTCTCCGGCAAAGCCGCGGCCCTGGTCATACGCAAAGTAGAAAACGCCTCCGAACCCCCGGCTCTCGGCATAAGGAACCAGGTGCCCGCAAAGCTGCTCGAGCGACTCGCTCACCGCGATTCGTTTGAAAATGTCTTCCACATTTTCATGAAAGCATAAATTGAGCGCTTGTTCATCCCGTCGTTGCGATCATTGCAACACAATTGACGTAATTCACCAGGATCGCACGCGCGGTCGCCCCGTCCCGCGCAGCATCAGTTCGGTCAGCGCCCACACCAGCGCGTCGGCGCGGTCGGGCGATCGCCCCGGTCCTTCATAGCCACCACCGGCGGTCAACCCGCACAATTCGTCCTCTAGGCGCGCGAAGCTTCCCGCATGCCGCACCCTTCCCGCCTCGTACAATGCCGCCACCGGCTCGGCCCGCGCGCTCTTGCCGCGCGTCGCGTGGACGAGCCGCACCGGAGCCTGCGCATCCACGGCGCGCAGCACCGACTCCACCAACGCGCCGCCATTATTGGCCTCGGCGATGATGCGGTCCGCCTGCCAGCGGTCGCGTGCGGTCACCACCGCGCTGGCCCAGCGCTCGGGCGAAGCGCGTTCGACGCTCGCATCCTCCAGCACCCAGGCAATACCGCGCCCGTCCACCCCCGCGACAATGATCCCGCAGGCGTCGCCGCGAGTCCCTGCCGGGGGGTCGACGCCGACCACGATGCGCGCCATCTCCGGCAGCTCGTCGGCGACGCTGCGGCACCGCGCGATCAGCGCATGGCTCCACAGCGCGCCCTCGACCTCCTCCAGATAGGCGCCCTCCAGTTCCTGCCGCCCCAGCCGGGTACCGCCATAGTCGCGGATCATAGCCTTGAGGAACGCGCCCGGCAGATGCGCATGATTGTCCATCGTCGCGCCGCGGGTCACCGCCACCTCCGTGCTGCGCAGTAAACGCCGCACGAGCGGGACCGGGCGCGGCGTCGTCGTCGCCAGCGCGCGCGGCTTCGTGCCGAGCCGCATCCCCATCATCGCATTGTCCCACGCGGCCTCGCCACGATGCCATTTCGCGATCTCGTCGCCCCAGACATGGCTGTGCTGCGCCCCGCGAAGCGCCTCGGGCTGGGCAGCCCCATAGAGCGACGCCACCGCGCCGTTGGGCCAGACCAGCCGCCGCCGCGCCGGCTGCCAGCGGGGCCGCCAGCCCCTGGGCGCAATCGCCAGCAGCCCGCTCTCCCCCTCGACCATCACCGCCCTTGCCTCGTGCAGAGTCGCGCCGATCAGCGCGATCCGCGCATCGCCATCGCGTTCGGCGAGGCCCCGCACCCATTCGGCGCCCGCGCGCGTCTTGCCAAATCCCCGCCCCGCCAGCACCAGCCAGACCGTCCAGTCGCCCGGCGGCGGCAACTGCTCGGGCCGTGCGCGCAGGCTCCAGTCGCTCGCCAGCGCCTCCGCACCGTTGCTGCCGAGCCGCGCCAGCAACCGCTCGCGCGCATCCTCGGGCAAGGCAGCGAGCCGCTCGATGTCGGATCGCCCCGCCTCTCCGCTCATGCCGGCCCGTCCGGCTTCTCCGCCGCCTGCCGTGCCAGACCCAGCCGCTCGCGAATCCGCTTCAGCTCCGCACGCACGCGCTCCGCCGCATCGCTCGCCACCGCCGGGTCGACGCCGCGCGCCGAGCGATAGCGCTCCACCTCCTCGCGGTGCGCGATCAGCAGCCGCATCGCCACGGCGACCGGGTAGCTGTGCACCGTCTTGATCTGCCGCACCTTGCCGCTGTCGCTGTCGGTCACCGTCTCGGTGCGCTCGCTGCCCATGAGCGCCTGACGAAGCAGCAGCATCTCCAGTTCGGCAAAGCCGATTTCGAGCGCCTCTGCCCACAGGGCGGCGAAAGTCCTGTCGCGGCGCTTGCGCTCATAGGCGCTCGACGCGGTCATCCCCGCCGCGCGCGCCGCCTCGCTGACATTGGTGGTCGCGGCGAGCACTTCGAGGAACCGGTCCGTGCGCGCCTTCGACCAGCGCGGGGGTACAGGCGTGCGCGCGCGCTCGCCACGGCCCGCCGCCGCGTCGGAAGTGGTTTTTCCTGTCATGGATGTCCCGCCGCGGCGTCGAGAGGGTCGCCCCCTCGACGCGATCCGCCATCATGTCGATTCCTCTAGATCGAGCGTGACGCTGTAGGACAGGACTTTTTCGCGGCCGCGATTATCCGTTCACGACCGTCCCGCCATTGGGGTGCAGAACCTGCCCCGACATATAGCTGGCATCCTCGCATGCCAGGAACAGGAATGCGGGCGCGACCTCATTGGGCTGGCCGGGACGTCCCATCGGCGTCGATTCGCCGAAATGCTCGAGCTTCTCCGGAGTTGCGCCGCCCATCGGATTGAGCGGGGTCCAGATCGGCCCCGGCGCCACCCCGTTCACCCGGATTCCTTGCCTGATCAGATTCTCCGACAAGGACCGGGTAAAGGCGGTGATCGCGCCCTTGGTGCTCGAATAATCGAGCAGTTCGCCCGCACCCTGGTACATGGTGATCGACGTGCAGTTCACGATCGCCGCGCCTTCCTTCAGATGCGGCCGCGCTGCCTGCACCATGAAGAACATGCCGAAGATATTGGTCTGGAACGTCCGGCGCAGCTGCTCCTCGGTGATGTCGGTGATCTCCTTGTCGGGATGCTGCTCGCCCGCATTGTTGACGAGCACGTCGATTCGCCCGAAGGCCTCGATCACCTGCCCGATGGCCTCCTCGCAAAAGGCCTTCTCTCCGACATCGCCCGCGATGGTCAGCGCCCGCCGCCCTTCGCGCTCGACGATGTCGGCGGTCTTCCGCGCATCGTCATGCTCGCACAGATAAAGGATCGCGACATCGGCGCCCTCGCGTGCATAAAGCGCCGCGACCGCGCGACCGATGCCGCTGTCGGCGCCGGTCACGACCGCGACCTTGCCCTCCAGCCGGCCGGAGCCGGGATAGCGCGGTTCCCATTCGGGCCTGGGCTCCAGCTCGCTCTCATGGCCGGGCAGGCCGTCCTCGTGGATCATCTCGATCGTATCGGTCATCGGCAATCTCCTTCTGCCGCGACCAAACGCCGCCCCGCCGGGTGAGTTCAGCGCCCCCGCACTCGCTTCGTCCGATTCGCGCCACGCCGCCTTGTTCCTCTTTCGTTCGGTCAGAGGTCGTGGCATATCGGCGGCATGGAACCGGCCGCTCCTGCGCCCAGCCCGCGCAAGATCATCCATGTCGATATGGACGCCTTTTTCGCGTCGGTGGAGCAGCGCGACGATCCCGCGCTCCGGGGCCTGCCAGTCGCGGTCGGCGGCGGCGGCCCGCGTGGCGTGGTGGCAGCCGCGAGCTACGAGGCGCGCGCCTTCGGCGTCCGGTCGGCGATGCCCGGCGGGCGGGCGCGGCGGCTCTGCCCTGACCTCATCTTCGTCCGCCCCCGCTTCGACGCCTATCGTGCGGTGTCGCAGCAGATCCGCGCCATTTTCGAACGCTTCACCGACATCATCCAGCCGCTGTCGCTCGACGAGGCCTATCTCGACGTCACCGAAAACCGCCTCGGCATCGCGTCTGCCACCTATATCGCGCAGGAGCTTCGCCGCCTGATCCGCGAGGAAACCGGCCTCACCGCCTCCGCCGGCGTCTCGTGCAACAAGCTGATCGCCAAGCTTGCCTCGGACCAGAACAAGCCCGACGGCCTGTGCGTCGTCCGCCCGGAGGATGCGGAAGCCTTCATGGCGACAATGCCCGTCGCGCGCATCCACGGCATCGGCCCCGTCACCGCGCAACGCATGGCGGCGCTCGGCATCGCGACCGGCGCCGACCTCAAGGCCCGCGACCTGCCGTTCCTCCAACGCCATTTCGGCAAGGCGGCCAGCTTCTATTACGGGGCGGCGCGCGGCATCGACGACCGCCCCGTCCGCGCACGCGAGGTTCGCAAGTCGATCAGCGTCGAGGACACGTTCGAGACCGACTATACCGCGGAGGCCGACCTCGTCGCCTGCCTCGATCGCATCGCCGAACGCCTCTGGCCCCGGATCGAGCGGGCGGAGGCGTTCGGTCGCACTGTCACCCTCAAGATCAAGTTCGCCGACTTCCGCATCGTCACCCGTTCACGCACGCTTGCCGCGCCCGTCATGGATCGCGGCGTGATCCTCGACACGGGTGTCGACCTGCTTCGCGGCGAACTGCCACTGCGCATGGGCGCGCGCCTGCTCGGATTGGGGCTCCACAATCTCGTCGGCGAGAAGGAGGCCGAGCCGGAATCGTCCACGCGGCAACTGGAGCTGGCCATATGAGGCTGGGCGCGGTCCTCGCGGGCGGACGCTCGACCCGCTTCGGCAGCGACAAGGCGGAAGCGCTGCTCGACGGACGGCGGCTTCTCGACCACGCCGCCGCCGCGCTCGCCGGGCAGTGCGATGCGGTGGTGGTGATCGGACGGATCGACGCCGCCTATCCCAGCGCGCCCGACTGGCCGCGCCCCGACTGCGGCCCGCTCGGCGGTCTTGCCGGCGCGCTCCGCCACGCGCGCGACCATGATTTCGTCGAAGTGCTCAGCATCCCGGTCGATGCCCTGGGCCTGCCCGCCGACCTCACCGCGCGGCTCGCCCCCGCCCCGGCCTATGTGGCGCAGCAGCCGGTCATCGGCCTGTGGCCCGTCGCGGCGCTTGGCGCCCTGGAGGACATCCTGCTCGGCACCGGCAGGCACTCTGTCATGCGCTTCGCCGAGGCCCTCGGCGCACGCGCCGTTCCGCTCGACGATCCGCCCGCCAACATCAACCGGCCTGAGGATCTGTCGGGTCTGGCACCACCCCTCAACGGTTCGGCCTGAGACTTTCGAAGGACTGCGCTTTCACCGCCGTCGCGACGACCCGCTGCCGCATCATGCCGCCCCGTACAATATGCTCAGCAACCAGGCGGCGGTGGCGATCACGATGACCACCAGCGGCGCGCCCATCCGCGCATAGTCCGAAAAGCGATAGCCGCCCGGTCCCATGACGAGCAGATTGTTCTGGTGGCCAATGGGCGTCAGAAAGTCCGACGACGTCCCGATCAGCACCGCAATCAGTACCGCGTCGGGGCTGACGTTGAGCAGCCCCGCCGCGTCGATCGCGAGCGGCCCCATGATCACCGCCGTCGCGACATTGTTGAGGAAGATCGACAACAGCAGCGTCATTCCGCACAGCGCCGCCAGCACGACGGCCAACGGCATGTCCTGCAGGACCTGGCTGACCCATTGCGCCGCAATGGCGGCGGCGCCGCTCGTCTCGAAGCTCTGGCCGACCGGGATCATCGCCGCGAGCAGGATGATGATGCTCCAGTCTATCGAGCGATAAATCTCGTCCGCCGCGATCAATCGGGTAGCGGCGAGCAGCATCGCCGCCGCCAGAAAGGCGATGGCGGGCGAAAGGCCCAGCCCCACCACCGCACCGATCGCCGCGACAAAGATCGCCAGGGTAAACCCCGCGCGCAACGGCGCGACCGGCGCGGGGTCGATCCGGTCGACCTCCAGCAGCCGCGCGCGCCGGGCAAAGGTGGCGATATCGTCGGGCTCGCCGCGGATGAAAAGCTGGTCGCCGGGCGCGATCCGCAATTGCGCCATGGGCAGGCGCGACTTGGCGCTCGCGGGACCGGCGGCGACGACGTTGACCTTGCCCTCGCTGCGCATCCTGACCGCGCGAAAGCTCGACCCTTCGAGGAACGACCCGTTGCCGACCACGACATGGGCGGTGACCGCATTGGGGCTGCTGTCCACTTCGGCGGTCGTGATCAGGCCCGTTTCTTCCGCGACCGTCCACTGGTTCTGGCGCGCCACCATCAGGATGCGGTCGCCCGTCTCCAGCGCGGCAGTGTGGTCGAGCCGCAGCGCGGTCGCACCCCGGAACAGTGCCACCGGCCGCGCCGCGCAGCGACGGAGCGCCGCGCGCATCGTCTCGACCGGCTCCAGCCGCAGGTCCTCGGGCACCTGGAGTTCGTACATCCGCCAGGGCGGCAGAGCATCGCCGCGTTGCGACCGCCGGATCGGCAGCAGCCGCCAGCCGACGAGCGACAGATAAAGAAGCCCCAGCGCCGCCACCCCGACCGCCGCCGGTGTCATCGTGAAGAATCCGAACGGCTCGCCCAGCGCCTCGCGCCGCACCGACGACAGGATCAGGTTCGCCGGCGTTCCGATCAGCGTGGTCATGCCACCCAATATGGTCGCGAAGGCGAGCGGCATCAGAGTCGCCGCCGGCGGCAGGCTGTGGTCGCGCGCGAGCGCCGCCGCGATCGGCATGGTGATGACCAGCGCCGCGATATTGTTCATGAACGCCGACAGCAGCGCGCCCGCCACCAATATGCCCGTCAGCCGCACCGGGAAGGGCAGGTGGCGCGGCACCAGCGCGCGTGCGATGACCACCGCCATTCCGCTCAGTTCCAGAGCGCGGCCTACCACCAGGATCGCGGCGACGGTGATGACCGCCGGATCGGCAAATCCCGTCAGCGCCTCGTCAGGCGTCACCAGCCCGAACAGCAGCGCCGCGAACAGCGACATCAATGCGACCAGATCGTGCCGGACCTTCTCCGACACGAACAGGATCAGCGTGAAGCCCAGGATGATCGCGCTGAGCAGCGCGGGTGAGATCATGCGCCCGCCCGCGCCGCGTAGCGGGTCCGGAAGTCCCGCGCGAAGGCGCCCAGCCGCTGCTCCGCGATCGCGTCGCGCAGCGCCTGCATCAGTTCCTGATAGAAATGCAGATTATGCTGCGTCATCAGCATCGCCCCCAGCATCTCGCCCGCCTTGACGAGATGGTGGAGATAGGCGCGGCTCCACGTGGAACACACCGGGCAGCCGCAATCGTGCGACAGGGGACTCTCGTCCTCCGCATGCCGCGCATTGCGGATGTTGACTGGCCCGTCCCATGTAAATCCCTGTCCATTCCGTCCCGACCGCGTAGGCAGGACACAATCGAACATGTCGATCCCGCGTTCCACGGCTCCGACGATATCGTCGGGCTTGCCCACGCCCATCAGGTAGCGGGGGGCGTCGTCGGGAAGATGGCCGACGCAATGGTCGAGGCAGGCGAACATCGCTTCCTGCCCTTCGCCGACCGCCAGCCCGCCGACCGCATAGCCGTCGAAACCCACTGCCTTCAGCGCGTCGGACGATGCGCGGCGCAGGTCGGGGAACAGCGATCCCTGCTGAATTCCGAACAGCGCCGACCGCCCGGCATGCTCGACCCCCGAGTCGAACCCCGCCCGCGACCGCGCCGCCCAGCGCATCGACAGCTCCATCGACCGCGCTGCGGCATCATGGTCCGCGCCGTTCTTGGTGCATTCGTCGAACGCCATCACGATGTCGGAGCCCAGCAGCCGCTGGATCTCCATCGACCGCTCGGGGCTCAGCATGTGGCGCGAGCCGTCGATATGACTGGCAAAGGCCACGCCTTCCTCGGTCAGCTTGGTCAGCGCCGACAGGCTCATCACCTGATAGCCGCCGCTGTCGGTCAGGATCGGTCGGTCCCAGCCCATGAAGCGATGGAGCCCCCCCAGCCGCGCGACACGCTCCGCGCCGGGGCGCAGCATCAGATGATAGGTGTTGCCCAGGATGATGTCGGCGCCCGTCGCGCGCACTTCGGCGGGGCGCATCGCCTTGACCGTCGCCGCCGTGCCGACGGGCATGAAGGCGGGCGTTCGGATCTCGCCCCGGCTGAGCGAGAGCGTGCCGCGGCGCGCGGCGCCGTCGCGGGCATGGATGTCGAAGCGGAAGCGGGGTTGTGCCATGGGCCGCCGATGTAATGGCTGCCGCCCCGCTGGCAAGCGGCCGTGCGCCGACGGCTCAGATCAGGACGATGTCGCTCGCCATCAGGTCGGGAAAGCCGGTCAGCGTCGCGACCAGCACTTGCGCCGCACCCGATACGCCGTCCTCGTCATAATAAAGCGCGCCGGTGGCGCTGTTGTAGATGAGGCGATCGCTCGCGCTCGTCGCCGCCTTGCCGAAGGCGAGTTCGCCGCTGTCCAGCACGCCGGGCCCGAAGACGGCGAGGCCGGTGAAGGCCGAGGCCAAGAACTCGATCCGGTCGATGCCCGAGACGAAATCCTTGATGACATCCTTGGCCGTGCCGGCCTCGAGCACGTCGAAGATGAAGGCGTCGGCGCCGGCGCCACCGGTCAGCACATCCTTGCCGATGCCGCCATTGACGCGGTCGTCGCCGTCGCCGCCGAACAGCTTGTCATTGCCTGCGCCGCCTTCGAGCCCGTCGTTGCCCGCACCGCCATCGACCCTGTCGTTGCCGTCGCCGCCCATGACATGGTCGTCGCCCAGCAGCCCGTACAGCTTGTCATTGCCCCCGGCGCCGTCCAGCACATTCGCGGCGGCGTTGCCGGTGAGGGTGTTGATGGCGTCATTGCCGGTGCCGTTGATCGCCGCATCCCCGGTGAGCGTCAGTTTCTCGACATTGTCCGGCAGGACATAGTCGATGCCCGCCTTGACCTCGTCGGTGCCGCCGCCGGCAAGCTCGACGATGATGTCGTCGATGTCGCCGAGATCGACGATGCCATAGATGTCGTTGCCGCCGCCGCCCAGCAGCATGTCGCCGCCACCGCCACCGTAGAGCGTGTCGTTGCCGCCATTGCCTTCGAGGCGGTTGCCATGGGCATTGCCGATCAGGATGTCGGCATTCGAACCGCCGACCGCATTTTCGATCACGCTGTCGAGATAGATGCCGATATTGTTCCGCGCCCCGGCGATCGACGACCAGTGGCCGGGATTGAGATCGATCGTCTGCGTCTTGGCGAAGCCCGACGCGTCGATCACGTCCACGCCGCTGGTGTCGTAAATGGTGAAGTTGGGCCGCGCATTGGTCGCGAAATCATAGGGCGCGCCGGCATTGCTGTTAAAGCCGTAGACGGTGCTGCCCGACCGCGTGTCGCTGTTCGGCCCATAGATGGTCTGCATCGCGTAGATGTCCGCCATCGCCGGACTGTTGACGGGCATGGCCGTGGCCGGACGGTGAAAGGCGTTCTGCCGGCCATAGGACATGACCGAAAACTGCACCGTGTCATTGGTGAAGATGCTGCCCGAGAACGTGCCGTTATAGGGTCCGAGATGCCCCAGGCCGAGCGCATGGCCGATCTCGTGGATGAAGGTCTCGGCCCGGTCGATGACGGTATAAAGCGTACCGACGATGATCTCGGCGCCGGCGATCACGCCCGTCGCCGCGTCATGGTAGGTGATCGTGCCCGCCGCGTTGGCGAAATCGCCGGTCGATGGCGCGGTGAGGGTGATGGCGCCGCCCGTGCCGAAGCTGAAGGCGATGTCGGCGACGTCGGACCAGAGCTGGAAGGCCTGCGTGGCGAGCAACTGGTCGGCCGTACCCAGCGCGCTGATGTCCACGCTCACCGCGCCCAGGCTCGTGTCCCAATGCCGCGCCGCCTGGCCACGCCATTCCCAATAGCCGTTGACCAGATAGTCGGCCAGCTCCGCTATGGTGCCTTCGATCGCCACGATTGTGCCCCCTGCGCCAGATGCCGAAGCGCTGTAGGCGGCGGGCGTTACATCGGGGTGACTCCGGGCCTGGCGGGACGCCGCCCGAATCGGGACGGTCGGCGAAGCGGCGGACCGCGCCGGCGGTCGCGGTCAGGCGGTGGTCTCTATGCAGCCGTACCAGCCAAGACCCTTGTATGTCTCATAGCCAGGCGTCAGCCCATAGCAGACAAGCCGTCCACCCCGGTCCCGATAATAGCCATAGTCATCCTCCGCCTTCAGCGGATAGGTCTCGCCCGCGCTATGCCCGTTGGACGAGGCGATGATCCGGTGCGAGGCGTTGAGAAGCATGACCCGGGTCGCCCGCGCCTCCTCCTCGCTCAGCGGGACGCCCCGCACGATCGCCTGCGCTTGCGGTGCCCAGTCGAAGAAGATGCCGAGCACGCCGATCGGCGCGCCATTCTCGTCGCCGTTCCGCCGGATCGCGGTGGAATAGGTCGCGACCTCCTCGCCGCCCAGCCCCGGCTCGGCCATGATGTCGCAGACCGCGAAGTCGTCGCCGCTCGCTGTCCCCTGACCTCGGCGGAACCACTGGCTGCCGGACACGTCCTGCCCCGCGACATGCGGATAGCGGTCGGGGCGGCCGTTCGCGACGACGATGCCGTTGCGGTCGGCGATCCACAGGTCGAGGTAGACGGTATAGGAGCGAAGAATCGTCGCCAGCCGGCTCGACGCATGCGCCTGCGCCTCGGGCGAGGGTGTCTGGACGGCGTTCACCACGGCGCTGTCGGTCGCCCACCAGCGCACGTCGCACGACCGCTCATAGAGGTTGCGGTCGATGATCTCGACCGCGTTGCGCGCCATGTCGGCCAGGCGCTTGCCCTTGAAATCGGCCGCCATCTGCCGCCCCGCCTCCTCGATCCGGGCCGCGTTCTCGTTGATCGCGGAGCGCAGGTCCGCCGACACCGCGCTGACCTGATCGGTCACGGCACCCATCTCCTGTGCGACCACGGCAAAGCTCTTTCCGGCGTCGCCCGCACGGGCCGCCTCCAGCCGCGCGTTCATCGCGAGGATCTGGGTCTTCACCATGATGGTATCGATCGAGCCGATCTTGGCGGCGGTGGTACTCGAAAGCTCGAGGGCGAGCTTGAGGACATCGTCGTGCAAGTGCAGACACTCCTGCGGGCGTTTCAACAAGCCTTCACCGCCCGAAAGCGGTGGGTATCCCCATCCTGCACATGCCCGGCCACTCGGTTTGCTCGCACCGGAAGCCAGGTCGGTTCATGACCGTAACCACTACGCGAAGAAAGTTAACCATGAATTGCAGGGTTCGAGGCCATTTTTTTTGGCAGCGACGCCCCTCGCTGCGGCGCGGCGCAGCCTGCCATCCCCCGTCGCGATTCGCTGCGGCGCGCGGTTCGTCGCACCGCTCACGTGCGGCGGACGAGGCGGGTCCGCCCCATTCCGGGCGCTCGCCATCACGGCTCGTCGGCTTTTTGTGCATCTGCGGGACGAAGTCGGCTGGCCGCGCGACGTGCCGAACGGCACCGCAATTGTCATCCAGGTGAAACCACACCTATTGCTGTGGCGACCACAGTATAGTTCGACAACCGCCGTCATCTTCACTTCGCTTCTTCGTTCAGGAGAGAACAGGTCATGTCCAGATACTCGCCCTCCGTTCAGGATCATGCCACGATTATTGCAGAGGAGGACGTCGAGAGGCGTTCAGCGCAATGGGCCGCGACCGACGCCCCTCGCCGGTCGCGGCTTCGAGAGCTTTACGCCGCCTTCGTCAGCAGCCCGCCGGGCTCGCTCAAGCGGATGATCCGCAGCCTTCCGGTCCGGCGAGTCCGCATCGACAAGGGCCATGCCGAACTGCCGCGCCTCGTGACCCGGCTGTGCTGGCGTCGCGGCCTCGATGCCGAGGATGCGCGGCTGTTCGACACGCTGTCGGAGGAGATGCGGCGCGACCACAGCACGCAGGTGCAGGAACATTTCACCCGCGCCTCCTCGAACGACCAGAGCCTGCGCCTGCTCAAGGACCTCGCCGAGATGCAGGAGTCGACCAGCATTCTGGAGGTCGGGTCGGGCTATGGCCTCAGCGCGATCGCGCTGGCGCGGACGGAGGCGTCGCCCCGCGTGGTGACGGTCGAAAACTCCGCCGACCGCTTCGCCATCGCCCGCGCCAATGCCCGCAAGGCAAAGGCGGCCAATGTCCAGTGCATCCGGAGCGACAAGATCGACGCGCTCCAGACCTTTCTCGACCGGCGCGAACGCTTCGACTTCATCTTCCACGACGGCGGCCATTATGGCGACGATTATGTCCGCGACTTCCACATCATGCGCCGCATGCTGGAACCGGGCGCGCTGATGGTGTTCGACGACATCGCCTGGGACCGCACGCAAAAGGTCCGCGCCTTCACCCGCACCCGCAGCGCCCGGTCCTGTCTGCAAGGCTGGAAGGAAGTCGTCGCCAGCCCCTTCGTCAGCTGGGCCGTCGCGATCAGCGGCAAGATGGGGGTGTTGAGGCTGGCCTGAGGCCAAGCCTTCCCACAGACAGCCTGCCAAGCCCTGGCCGGCAGAAATGTCAGCGACACAGGGCCAGGCACTCGCCTCGCGGAAAACGGCGGCATGGGCCTGAAGACAGGGCCGCAACCGGACGATATGACCTCCGCATGGCCAGGCTGCTTCTGTTCAACAAACCCTTCGGGGTCCTGTCGCAATTCACCGACCGCGGCTCGCCAGCCGTTCGGTCGACATTGTCGGACTTCATTGCCATGCCGGGCGTCTATCCCGCCGGGAGGCTCGACCGGGACAGTGAGGGCCTGCTGCTTCTATGCGACGATGGGCGGCTGCAGGCGCGCATTGCCGATCCACGCTTCAAAATGCCCAAGACCTATCTGGTGCAGGTCGAAGGCGATCCGCAGGAGCCGGTGCTGGAGCGCTTGCGGCAGGGCGTCCGGCTCAACGATGGCATGACCCTGCCGTCCGAGGTTGTTCGCATTGACGCCCCGGACCTGTGGCCGCGCGATCCGCCGATACGTCAGCGCAAGTCCATTCCCGACAGCTGGCTGAAGCTCACCATCCGCGAAGGGCGCAACCGGCAAGTCCGGCGAATGACAGCAGCTGTCGGATGTCCCACACTCAGGCTCGTGCGCTGGTCGATCGGCGACTGGGCAGTCGCCGGGATCGCGCCGGGCCAGTTCGAGCTGATCTCTGCCTAGAGCCTGGTCGGTTGAGGTGGAAGCGCTTTGCGCTTTTACCGAAAGCGTGAATCAGGCTCTTTTGAATTGTTTGAGAGCCTGATCGCCAGCGCGGACAGATCGCCAGCGCGGACATGATGCCTCGCGCAGAAGGGCTTTGAAGCTTTCGCCTGACTCTCTACGAGCGCTCCCGACATGAATTATCGCCATTCCTTCCATGCCGGCAACAGCGCCGATGTCGTGAAGCATTGCCTGCTGATCGCCCTCGTCCGGGCCTTGCAGCTCAAAGAGGGCGCGCTGACCCTGATCGACACCCATGCCGGCTGCGGGCTGTACGACCTTGACGGCGACAACGCCCAGCGTACCGGCGAAGCCACGCAGGGCGTGGTGCGGGCCTTTGCCGACCCGGACCCCCTGCTCGACGACTACCGCGCCGCCGTACGGGCGGTGAACGTCGGGGCCGA
>CAZJCT010000021.1:0-31145 GCA_964544675.1 uncultured Sphingobium sp. | reverse complement strand
GCGACGTCTTCACCAAGGACCAGATCGACTCCTATATCGAGCTGAAGCGCGAGGAAGTCGCGACCTGGGAAATGACGCCGAGCCCGGTCGAATTCGACATGTATTACAGCTGCTGATCGATCAGCCGCAGGATAGACGAAAGGGGGGCTTCGGCTCCCCTTTTTTTGCGACGTCGCGCTAGAGGCTGATTCAGCCTGAAACGATCAAGGTCTAGCCCGAGCGGAGCAATTCGCCGGCGCGTCGGCATTGCATTGCAACATGGACAGGGGCTAACGGGATCGACAGCTTGAGCAACTGAGCCGGGCACTCCTTGGAGAATGGCATGCGCCTCCCCAACCGGCCAGCGGCACGCGCCGCGGCCCCGGTCGGCTTTGTCGAGTTTGTCGCCCTGATCGCGGCGCTGATGGCGGTGAACGCCATCGGCATCGACATTGTCCTGCCAGCCCTGTCGGACATGGCGGCTGCCTTTGATATCACACGCGACAACGACCGGCAGCTCGTCGTGATCAGCTACATGGTCGGCTTCGGCCTGGCGCAGCTCGTCTTTGGTCCCCTCGCCGACCGTTTCGGGCGGCTGCCGGTCTGCCTTGCGGGCCTCGCCCTCTACGCGACCGCGAGCCTGGCGGCGAGCATTTCGACCAGCTTCACCGTCCTGCTGGCGGCGCGTCTCGCACAGGGCGCGGCTGCGGCATCGGCGCGGGTTATCGCCGTGGCCATGGTCCGCGACCGCTTTTCGGGGCGAGACATGGCGCGCGTCATGTCCCTGTCCTTTCTTGTCTTCATCATGGTCCCGATGCTGGCCCCCTCGGTCGGCGCATTGATCCTGCTGTTCGGGCCCTGGCAGACGATCTTTCATGCTCTGGCGATTTTCGCCGGTCTGGTCGCGGTCTGGATGCTGCTCCGCATCCCGGAGACGCTGGCGCCAGCGCATCGCAAGAGCCTTCGGTTCGCGGCGATCGGAGAGGCGATGCGATCGGTCGTCCTGAACCGGGTGTCGCTCGGCTACTCGCTGGCGTTGGCGGTCGCTTTCGGCGCCATGATCGGCTTTGTCGCCAGCGCCGAACAGCTGTTCAGCCACACCTTCGACCTTCACGACCGGTTCCCGCTGATATTCGCCTTTTGCGCGTCGGCCATAGGATTGGCTCAGTTGGTCAACAGCCGGCTGGTGATGCGCTACGGTCCGCGCCTGGTATCGCATGTCGCACTCATAGGCTTTGCGCTGTTGTCGGCCGGTCAGCTTGGGACCGACTTGCTGTTCGGCGATGAAGCCGTTCGGTTCATCGCCTTCCAGTTCCTCGTGATGTTCTTCGGTGGACTGCTGGGGGCCAATTTCGGGGCGATGGCGATGGAACCCATGGGCCATATCGCCGGCACCGCTTCGTCGGTGCAGGGCATGATTTCAGCGCTCGGCGGCGCCGTGTTCGGTTTCCTGGTGGGACAGGCCTATGACGGCACCGCCATGCCCGTCGCGGCAGGCTATTTCGTCGCGTCGCTGCTGGTGGCGGGGGGTGCGCTCTATGCCGAGCGCGGCCGCCTGTTCAGGCCCGATGCCGAACCGCAGGCCCTGGCCTGACGCGCGATCAGAACGCCGATTCGAGGCGATGGATGAGGTCGCGTGCCGGGCTGCCTGCCGCTCCGCGATCCTCCCGCAGACCGCCGACAAGCTGCTCCTCCAGCCGCAGGGCGCGCTGATAGAGGCTCTCGCTCGCCGCAATCAGGACCCGCATGTCCGAAGGGAAAGCCAGCGTCGAACGCTGATCGGTCGCGGCCGCATCGCCCAGCCGGTATTTCTCGCTCGCCGCCTCGGCCGCATCGATCTCGCCGCGCGCCAGCGCCCGCCGCGTCAGCAGCCAGGCTATGACCTGCATCAGCCGGGTCGTGATCTTCAGCGATTCACAGGACAGATGGATACGCATGAGGGGCTGCACATCGTTGCGATCCTTCATTCCCGACAGTTCGAGATAGGAGCGCGCCTCGTCGGCAAGCACCATCGCCTCCACATACAGCTCGTCGATCAGCTTCTCGGCGATTCCATGGGGAGAGGAGGAGGACATGTTGGCCATGGGCGGTCTGCTGCCACAGCATGGCCATGCTGTCAGGTGCCTTAATCATGAAGTTGATGCTCCCGAAGCCAGCGGCACAGGTATCGCTGCAAGACCGTTTCATTCTGAAACGGCTGTCGCCGGGATCAGGCGATGATGTCGGGGATCAGCGCGTCTTCGAGCATGGCGATTTCGTCGCGAAGCTTCAGCTTGCGCTTCTTCAGCCGTGCGATCTGCAGCTGGTCGGGAACGGCAGTCAGCGACAGCGCATCGATCGCGCAATCGAGGTCGCGATGCTCGATGCGGAGAAATTCCAGCTTCTGGGCGATCTGCTCGGGGCTCATCACGCCGCGCCCCTATCATCATTGGATGACGGAGACCAGTCGGCTGGCAATCGCGTCGATTCACCGCTCGCCCCCGTTCCGGGCAAGACATCGGCAACGAATCATGATTTACTTTCTGTCCCCTAGTCCTGGGCAAGGAGGTTCGTGATGGAATCAAGCCATGTTTCTGCGCTTCACGCCAAGCACGCCGACATCGAGCAACAGCTGAGGGCCGAATCGGCCCGGCCCATGCCCGACACCTACCGAGTCGCTTCGCTGAAGAAGCGCAAGCTGGCCATAAAGGAAGAAATCGCCGGCCTGGCGCACTGACCGACATATGCCGGGAGGCGACCGGATGACTCTGGCCGCCCCTGGCTCTGCCGCCTGCCGCTTAGGAGCCGCTGCTGAACGGGATTGCCCCGCCCGGCCGCTTCCCTCCCGATGATCCGACAGTGCGCCGCACCGCCTGCGGGTCGATCTCCGTTTCGAACTGCAGGCCCACGCGGCCGCCCTTCACCCAGGTCACCGTCGCGGCTGTCGGAGCAATGCCGCGCAGAGCGACCGTAACCCTGTCATTTTCCACCAGAGCCGCAGTGCAGTCGGCCATCAGGCCCGTTGCGGACAGGTTCCGAACGCGGATCGCGGTGATCGGCCTGCCGTCCAGCGCCGACAACTCCGCAAGGAGGAACAGGCTGTCCCGCTTCGCGGTCCTCTTCGACTCGTCGCCGTCCATCTTCAACCCGCCATTGCGGCCGCCCAGTCCGTGATCACCCCGGCAGCGGCGCTTGTGCTTCCTCCAACCGGTCAGACGCGCGATCAGTCGTCGCGCGAGACCTTCTCCTGCCGCTCGTGCTTCTCCTGCGCCTCCAGCGTCATCGTCGCGATGGGGCGCGCTTCCAGACGGCCCAGCGAGATGGGGTCACCCGTAACCTCGCAATAGCCATATTCACCCTCGTCGATCCGGCGGAGCGCGGCATCGATCTTGGCGATCAGCTTGCGCTGGCGGTCGCGAGTGCGCAGTTCGATCGACCAGTCTGTCTCGCTCGACGCGCGGTCGTTGAGGTCGGGTTCGCGAAGCGGTTCGTTCTGAAGCACGGCCAATGTGCTCTCCGCCTCGGTCAAGATCTGCCGACGCCAGTCGAGCAGCCGCCGCCGGAAATATTCGAGCTGCCGGGGCGACATGAACTCTTCGTCAGGGGACGGCCGGTAGTCGGGCGGCAGATCGATCCGCTGCCTCTCGCCGGGGGTCGCCTTGTCTTCGGGAGGAGGAACGAGCGTCGCCATCATCATCTCCACGAGCGGGTATCGATTCACCTGGCGGGCCAATATCGCGGCAAGGCTTGCTTCACAAGCTTGCTGGGCAGCCCAACCCGCTCCTTCCGCGCGTTTAGGCGAGAGTCGCTGTACATTTCGTGAACTGCCCCGCGATGACCGGCGATCGTCGATCGAGCGGTCCGATCGACTACGGCATGATATGAAACGTGGTTAATGTACCCTGGAGGGACGTTAACCATATCTGTTAAGCATAATTTGGATGACACATAGTCTAACCCCCGCACCTCACAGTTAACTGTCGTTGCACTTAATGATTTATTCTGTCTCTGTGCCTAGGAGATGTACCGCCTCGCACTGCGGGGCGAACGACGCACTGGCTGGGATTGACCTGAATGTCTGTGAAGATGGCTCTGGCGAAACTCTGCGCATGCGCTTGCGGCGGTGCGCTGATCGGCGGCGGTGCCATGCAGGTCGCGCAGGCACCGAAGGCCGCCCACTACAAGGCCACCAAGACGGTCAAGCGCAAGGCCGCTCCGATCAAGCGCGTCGTTCGCCACACCTCCGGTCGCAAGGTCGTCAAGCGCGTGACCCGCACGGTCCGCACCGTCGCAAGCTGCCCGCCCAATTATGTCCTCCAGGACGCGGCGCTGGCTGGCGGCGGCGGTGGTTACGGTGCCGGGTTCGGAGGTCTGGGCGCTGCCTACGGTCTCGCCGGTCCGGGCGCTCCGACGGTGCGCTATGGCGCACCCTATCCCGCGCCCGCCAACGGGGCGATCCGTGGCGGCGCTTCTCACGCGTACAATGCGGCGCGCGATGCCCGCCCGGTCCTTCCGCACGACGGCCGCATGGTCTTCGATCGACGCGTCGCGACTCAGGTATCGCGCAAGAGCGACCGTTCCGATCGTCATGTGTACGCCGCGCAGCGTTCGGCCAGGCTGCACCGGGACGAGCGGCGCATCGACGCACCCTATCTCGACACCGCCCGCGTCGGCACACAGGGCGACGTGGTCGGCGGCACCCATTGGGTCGCGGGCACGGCACGCCAGGACGGGCTGGCGGGCACCCACTGGGTCGAGACCGGGCGTGAATATCGAGACGGTGCCGGCGCGCACAGCTATCAGGGCGAAGCCCATGAGCGCGGCGCGAGCTACGCCACGGAGAGTCGCGCAGCGGCAAGCAGCAGCGCAACCAGGCTCGTCCGCAGGACCGAAACCCGCCGCGTCAGCTATGGCGGCGACGCCTCCTATGCCGCGGCATCGACCGTGGTCAATGCGAACGGCCAGATCTGCGTTCGCGCCGGCGGCATGATCGCCGCAGCCCCCGCGCCCGTGTTCGTGTCGGCCATGTTCAACAATGGCGCGCTGCCGACCTTTGGCGGCGGCAGCGGCGGCGGTGGCGGCGTGATCATCGGCGGCGGTGGCGGCTTCGTGGGCGGTGGCGGCGGTTTCTTCGGCGGCTTCTTCGGAGGCAGCAGCGGCGGTGGTGGCGGCAGCGTGGTCGTGTCCTCAACCACATCGGGCGGCTCCACCTCCACATCGGGCGGATCGTCATCGACCTCCGGCGGATCGTCCTCGACATCGGGGGGGTCGTCCTCCACCTCCGGCGGCTCGACCAGCTCGAGCACTGGCGGGGTCAGCACCTCGACCGGCGGTCTCAGTTCCACCTCCACATCATCGACCGGCGGTGTCAGTTCGACATCCAGCTCGACATCGGGCGGCGTCTCGACATCGACCGGCGGCATCAGCTCGACCTCCTCGACGGGCGGCGTCAGCACATCCACCGGCGGCGTTTCGACGTCGTCAGGCGGCGTATCGAGCTCCAGCGGCGGCGTCAGTTCGTCGACAGGCGGCGTATCGACCTCCACGGGCGGGGTCAGCACCTCCTCGGGTGTCTCAAGCTCAACCGGCGGGGTCAGCACCTCCTCGGGTGTCTCGACCTCGACCGGGGGCGTCAGCACGTCCACGGGCGGTGTCAGCACCTCGTCCGGGGTCAGCACATCGTCGGGGGTCAGCACGTCGTCGGGCGTCTCCAGCAGCAGCTCGACGTCCTCGGGGGTCAGCACGTCATCGGGCGTGTCGAGCAGCAGTTCGACCTCCTCCGGCGTCAGCACGTCCTCCGGCGTGTCGAGCAGCAGCTCCACATCCTCCGGTGTCAGCAGCTCGACCTCGACCTCATCGGGTGTCAGCAGCTCGTCATCGACCAGCTCCTCGACATCGTCGGGCGTCAGCACCTCCTCGTCGACCAGCTCTTCGACCTCGTCCGGAATCAGCACGTCTGCGTCGACGAGTTCGTCGACCAGTTCCTCCACATCCTCGGGCGGCGGCGGATCGAGCGGCGGCGGGCATGACGTGCCGGCTCCGCCGATGCTGGTCCTGTTCGGCGGCGCGGTGGCTGCGCTCGTGCTGCGCGGCCGCTTTCGCAAGCCCAGGGGCTGATCGCTCCAGTTGCGGGTTGGAATGGCGGGGCGCGGGCCGTATAGGCTCGACCCGCCATGCATGACATCCGATCCATCCGCGACAATCCGCACGCCTTCGACGCTGCCCTCGCCCGCCGTGGGCTGGAGCCGGCGTCTGCCGACATCCTCTCGCTCGACAGCGACCTTCGCGCGGCGGCGACCGCCGTGCAGGGCGATCTCGCCCGTCGCAACGAGGCCAGCAAGGCGATCGGCCAGGCGATGGCGCAAAAGGACAGCGCCACCGCCGATGCCCTGAAGGCCGAGGTCGCGACGATCAAGGACCGGCTCCCCGACCTCGAAATGCGCGAGCGCGAGCTGAGCGCCGCACTCGGCGACCGCCTGCTCGCCATCCCCAACCTCCCCGCCGCCGAGGTGCCGGAGGGCGCGGACGAACAGGACAATGTCGAGGAAGCGCGCTGGGGCACGCCCGCCTCTTTCGATTTCACACCGCAGGATCATGCCGATTTCGGCCCCGCGCTGGGCCTCGACTTCGAGGCCGCCGCCGCGATCTCGGGCGCGCGCTTCGCGGCGCTTCGCGGGTCGATGGCCCGGCTCCACCGCGCGCTGGCGCAGTTCATGCTCGACACGCACACGGGCGCCAACGGCTATGAGGAAGTGAACCCGCCCTTGCTGGTGCGCGACGATGCGCTGATCGGCACCGGCCAGCTTCCGAAGTTCGCGGAGGATCTGTTCCGCACCACCGATGGCCGCTGGCTGATCCCCACCGCCGAAGTCAGCCTGACCAATCTGGTGCGCGAGCGAATCCTGACCGAGGCCGAGTTGCCGTTGCGCTTCACCGCGCTCACCCCCTGCTTCCGGTCCGAAGCCGGCGCGGCGGGCCGCGACACGCGCGGCTTTATCCGCCAGCACCAGTTCGAGAAGGTCGAGCTGGTCACCATCGCCACCCCCGACCAGTCGGCAGCGGAACATGACCATATGCTCGCCTCCGCCGAGGGCATATTGCAGGCGCTGGACCTGCCCTATCGGCGCGTCCTGCTGTGCACCGGCGACATGGGTTTTTCCGCCGCCAAGACCTATGATCTCGAAGTCTGGCTGCCGAGCCAGCAGACCTTTCGCGAGATCAGCTCGATCTCCAACTGCCACGATTTCCAGGCGCGGCGGATGAACAGCCGCTACCGGCCGGAGGGAGAGAAGGGCACGCGCTTCGTCCATACGCTCAACGGCTCGGGCCTTGCGGTCGGCCGGACGCTGGTGGCGGTGCTCGAAAATTATCAGCGGGCGGACGGCAGTGTCGCCGTGCCCGCTGCGCTGAGGCCCTATATGGGGGGCGTAACCGCGATAGCACCACCGTCACCCTGAACTCGTTTCAGGGTCCATGGACAGGCATATGTCTGGAAGCGGCGCGGCGATGGATGCTGAAACGAGTTCAGCATGACGAACTACTGGGGAAGCTAGACGAATGCGCATCCTGCTCACCAATGACGATGGCGTGCATGCGCCCGGCCTCGAGGTTCTGGAACGGATCGCCCGCGCGATTTCGGACGACATCTGGATCGTGGCGCCGGCGGACGAGCAATCCGGCGCGTCGCACAGCCTGACGCTCACCCGCCCCTTGCGCATCCGCAAGCATGGGCCGCAGCATTTCAGCGTCTCGGGAACCCCTACCGATGCGGTCATGATGGCGATCGGCCATCTGATGAAGGACTGCCGCCCCGACCTCATCCTGTCCGGGGTCAATCGCGGCGCCAATCTGGCGGAGGACGTGACCTATTCGGGCACCGTCGCCGCCGCAATGGAAGGCGCGATCTCCGGCGTCCGCTCAATCGCGCTCAGCCAGGTCTATTCGCGCGAGGGCATGGGCGACACGGTGCCCTTCGCCGCCGCCGAGGCGTGGGGCGAGCGTGTGGTCCGCAGCCTGCTCACCCTGCCCGCCCGCCGCAATATGCTGGTCAACGTCAACTTCCCGGCGATCGAGCCCGACGCGGTCAGGGGTGTGCGCGTGGTGCGGCAGGGCTTCCACGATGTCGACCGCACCCGCATCGTCGAGGGCACCGACCCGCGCGGCTATCGCTATTACTGGTTCGGCCTTGGATCGAGCGACTCCGTCCCCGACGGCACCGATCTCGAGGCGATCTCGCACGGCTATGTCAGCGTCACGCCGCTGCATTACGACCTGACGCATGACGGATCGATGGAAGCCATTGCGGAGGCGTTTCGCTGAGGCTTTTCGACGACCCCCGCCGCCCGGCGCGCAGTTTCCTGCGGCGGCGGTCGGGCCTGCCCGTCTGGGCGGATCTCGGCTGGCGGGTCGGGCTGATCCTCGGGCTCGTCGTCCTCGTGCTGATGGTCCACTGGATCGAGCGCGAGGGACTCAAGGACAATCTCGACGGCCACATCAGCTTCGTCGACGTCCTCTATTTCACGGCGGTGACGGTCACGACCGTCGGCTATGGCGACATCGTGCCGGTGACCGACGGCACGCGCCTGTTCGAGACGTTCCTGGTGACTCCGGTGCGGATTTTCGTGTGGCTGATCTTTCTCGGCACCGCTTATCATTTCGTGTTTCGCAACAGCTGGCAAAGGTGGCGCATGGCCCGTATCCAGAAGGCACTGACCGGCCACATCATCATCGCCGGCTTCGGCACCAGCGGGTCCGAAGCGGTGAACGAGCTGCTCGCCCGCGGCGAGAAGCCCGAAACCCTCGTCGTGATCGACAGCGACGACGGATCGCTCGCGCTGGCCGAGGCGCTGGGGTGCAATGTCCTGAAGGGCGACGCCACCCGCGACCGCACCTTGCAGGACGTCGCGATCGATCGCGCGCGGGCGATCGTCATATCCGCAGGGCGCGACGACACCTCGATCCTCATCACCCTGACCGCCCGCCATCTGGCACCCGATCTGCCGATCAGCGTCGTCGTGCGCGCCGAGGACAATGAACTGCTCGCGCGGCAGGCGGGTGCGACCACCGTCATCAACCCGGCGAGCTTTGCCGGGCTGCTGCTCGCGGGATCGGTGCAGGGCCAGCATATCGCCAACTATCTCGCCGACCTGGCGAGCGTCGATGGCCGCGTCCGGCTCGTCCAGAGGAGCGTCTCAGTTTCCGAAGTCGGGCAGTCGCTGCGCGACATCGCGACCGGGCTGGGGGTGAGGATCTATCGTGGCGGCAAGCCCTACGGCTTCTGGGACACGGAGGCGGCCCGCCTCGAAGCGGGCGACGTCATCGTCGAGATCGTGCCGGGCATGGACATCCAAACCGTCACGCCCCGGGGCGGATCGGCACAATAGCCGGATTGCCGTAGCTCCTCGCGGACCGGCGATCCGTCCTAGCCCCGGGTCATGCGATGGACCTGGAACACGCCGTTGTCGTGGAACAGGCCGGTCAGCTCGACCCGCTTCTCGATCGCATCGACAGGGACACGCGGCAGTTCGAGCGGCACCAGCTCACCGCCGCTGGTACGGAGCGCGAAACCCCCGCCCCCGCGCACGATGACGCCCGAGAGCGTATGGTCAGGATCGTCCGTCTTCATCCAGCGCAGCCTTGTAGATGCGGTCGACCACCGCCGCCACCGCCGAGAAGCGCTCCGCCTCCCGATCGAAGCGAGGATCATCGGCAAGCCGCATGGCCCAGTCCGCAGCCGCTCGCCCGCCCCAGGCGTCGGGCGGCGACACCAGCGTCTCGGCGGCGGTACCCGAGAAGCGCAGCGCCTCGAAATCATAGAAGCTGCCGCCGACGTTGCGGAGCGCGAGACCGCCGTCGGTGCCATGGAAACTCGCTCCGATCACCGCTTCCTGCCCTGCGTGGAGCCGCCATGAACAGGCGAGCCGGACGGACACGCCGTTCGCCAGCAGCAGCTCGGCCACCGCATAATCCTCGACCGCGTCGAGCGACGCCATGGGCACGCCGCCCGCGTAGAGCCGCGCGGTCACCTGGTCCACCTCGGGGAAATCAAAGGCCCAAAGCGCCAGATCGACGAGGTGGACGCCCAGATCCATGACGCATCCGCCCCCCGATTGCGCGCGGTCGTAGAACCACGGCTTGTCCGGCCCGTAGGCATTGTGGAAGACGAGGTCGACCGCGAAGGGTCGCCCGATCTCGCCGCTGCGCAGCGGACCCATGATCGCAGCCGTGGCGGCGGTATGCCGGTAGGAGAAATCGCCGCCCAGCAACCGGTCGGCGCGCCGCGCGGCCTCGACCACGGTGCCAACCTCCGCCGCGTTGCGGCCGATCGGCTTCTGGCAAAACACCGCCAGACCGCGATCGAGCGCGGCGATGGCCTGACCGGCGTGAAGCGCGCTGGGCGTGGCGATGACGACCCCGTCGAGCGCGCAGTCGAACAGCGCTTCGGGCGAGCTCACCAGCTCAGCCTCCGGCGCCAGCGCCCTTGCATCTGCGACGCACTCCGGCGACGGATCGCAGATGGCAGCGGCCTCGATCACGCCGGTGGCGATCATCGCTTCCATGCGATGCCGTCCGATCCAGCCGGTGCCGAGGAAGCCGATGCGAGGCCGGCTCATGCGCAGCGCACCAGCGCCTTGACGAAGCCGTCGGGCTTGTCCCGCGTCGCGTCGAGCGCATCCGCCAGCCGGTCGAGCGGATATTGATGCGTATAGAGTGGCGCCGGATCGAGCCGCCCGCCCGCCACCGCCTCAACCGCCTCGCGAAGGCCGCGCATCTGCACCGCCGGATCGCGTTCATGCGCGTTGATGACGTCGATCCCCTTCCAGTTCCAGTTCTGCATGCCCACCTGGCGCGGCCCGTCCTGATGATAGCCCGCGATCACCAGACGGCCGCCGAAGGCAACGAGCTCTCCGGCCAGATCGAGCGGCCATTGCTTGCCGACGCACTCTATCACCCGCTCGCACAGCCCCTCCCCGGTCAGCGCCTTGACTCGCTCGATGATCGCCCAGTGATCGTCCATGACGATGGTCTCGGCGGCGCCATAGTGCCGCGCCAGGTCGAGCGAGGATTGCCGGCGCGAAATCGCGATGACGCGCGCGCCTGCCTCGGTCGCGAGCCGGGTGAGCACGGCGCCGAGAAAGCCGATGCCGATGATCGCGACGGCCTGGCCCGGCTGGATGTCGCTGCGGCGAAAGATGTTGAACGCGCATCCGAGCGGTTCGCCGGGGAATGGCTGATCGTCGAGCGACGACGGCAGCTTCACCACCATGTCCGCGCGGGCAAGATCATAGGGTGCGAAGCTGCGATAGCTCAGCGCCGCGACCCGGTCGCCGACCTGGAGATCCGCCACGTCCGGGCCGACGGCATCGACAATGCCCCAGCCTTCATGCCCCAGACCACCCGGCTCGCCCGGATAGGTCATCCATTCGAGACCGGCCCACGGCTCCAGGTTGGATGCGCACACGCCGCATCCCTCCAGAGAGAGACGCACTTCGCCCGGCGCGGGGTCGGGAACGGCCGTGGGCGCAAGCTCGATCCTTCCGGGCGCGGCGAGGATTGCCGCGCGCATCCATGCCTCGGTCATGGGATCAGCCTTCGTCCTCGGCGCCTATGAATGCCGCAAGCGCGGCGTGCGCTTCATCGTCGGTCATCTGCTTGGGCGGATGCTTGCAGTAGAAGGCCGCGGCGGGGTCGATCGGGCCGCCGATGCCGCGGTCGCGCGCAAGCTTGGCGCAGCGGATCATGTCGATGGCCACGCCCGCCGAGTTCGGGCTGTCCTCGACCGAAAGGCGCAGTTCCAGGTTCATGGGCACGCCGCCGAACAACTGTCCCTCCATGCGCAGGAAGCAGACCTTGTTGTCATTCTGCCATGCGACATAATCGGACGGGCCGATATGGATATTCTCGTCGATCAGCCGCTCGGCGGCCACCGACTGCACCGCCTCGGTCTTCGATTCCTTCTTCGACTTCAACCGCTTGCGTTCGAGCATGTTGAGGAAGTCGGTGTTGCCGCCGGTGTTGAGCTGATAGGTCCGGTCGAGCTGGACGCCGCGCTTGGCGAACAGGTCGGTGAGCACGCGGTGGACGATGGTTGCGCCGACCTGCGCCTTGATGTCGTCACCGATGATCGGCACGCCGGCATCGGCAAAGCGCTTCGCCCAGCGCGCGTCGCTCGCGATGAAAACGGGGATCGCGTTGACGAAGGCAACGCCCGCCTCCAGCGCGCAGTCGGCGTAGAACTCACTCGCTTCCTGCGAGCCGACGGGCAGATAGTTCATCAGCACGTCGGCCTGGCTTTCCCTGAGGGCAGCGACGACCTCCTGCCTGTCGGGTTCGGGCGCGGAGGCGCGGCGGAAGCTGCGCGCCTCCGGATAATCGGCCATATGATCGGCGATGCCGTCGAGGACACGGCCCATGCGCACGGTGGTGCCCGAATGCGGCACTTCGCTGAAGACGGCGGTGCAGTTGGGACGCGCGAAGATCGCCTCGCCCACGTCACGGCCGACCTTGCGCTCGTCGACGTCCCATGCCGCCACCACGCGGATGTCGCTCGGCGTGTAGCCACCGAGGTCATAGTGCATCAGCCCGATGGTGTCGTTCGACCCCGAGCGATAGCGCGCGATCCCCTGAACGAGCGAGCTGGCGCAATTGCCGACGCCGACAATGGCAAGGTTGATGGCGTGGGAACGGGGGGACAGCATGGCTTTCTCCTCAGGCGGTCACGCGCAGCGCGGCGGGGGCGGATGCCGAGGCGCCGGCAGGCGCATAGCGGTCGATCATCCACGCGCAGAAATCGGCAAAGGCCTGCGGCTCCCGCGCACAACTCGTATGGTGCGCCTCGACGCCCAGATGCTCGGGCGTGAAGCAGAAGGTGACCGTCACGTCGAAGTCGGCCAGCGCCTCCATCTGGCGGTCGAACCAGTCGATCGCGTTGGGCCGGAAGACATCGGCCCAACTGAGGCCGGTGCGCAGCTTGCGCGTGCCGAGCCGCTTCATCCAGGCGACCGCGTCGTCGAGCCGGGGATCCTCGAAATGGAACCATTGCATCAGACCCATGCGGTCGGCGACGCGGCCATAGTCTTCCAGCGCGGGCTTGGGGCTACCGTCCTCGCGGATGAGGCCCATGTAGAAGTGGCGGTAGTAGCTCGACCCTTCCGCTTCGCGGTGGCGGGTTTCCGCCCCCCAGGCCATCGGCAGGTCGAACAGCGAGTACCAGAACACGCGCTCCACCCGGTCGATGAGCAGCCCGGCGGTGCGGTTGAGGCCGAAGACCTGCACCTCCTCCGCCCCGAACGAGCCGACCCCGACTTCGGTCGCCCAGATCGGCTTGTCGGGAACGACCGCCTCGATCTCGGCGATCTTGTCCGGCCAGGCGTGGATCGGCCACAGGTTCCAGTCGAGCGGAAAGCCATGCACCGCGACCACATCGACGGCGTCGAGCGCGCCGTGAGCGCGCATCCGCTTCACCCATTCGGTGTCGATGGGCGACATGCCGCCCAGAACGCGGGTGACGCCCGGATTAATGTCGGCGATGGCGGCGCCGGCGCGGATCACCGTGTCGGCATAGATCGCCCAATCGGGATCAAGCTCGGGGTTCCAGTGCGACTTGTTGTTGGGTTCGTTCCAGATCATCGCGGCTTCGATCATGCCGTCTTCTCCCCTTCGTCGGACGTTTGGGCCGGGTAGACCGCCGCCGGCCCCATCTCCGCGAACGGTACCGGCGCGACGCGGCAGAGATAGACTTCGGGCTCCGGCTGCGCCTCGACCGCGAAACCGGCGGCGCGCAGCATCGCCTGGCTGCAGGCGGCGTTGGGCGCCCACCAGTTCGACCAGTCGTCGGCAAAGCGGCGCTCGATGAAGTGCATTCTGGGATAGCCCGGATCGTCGAAATAGGCTGGTGGCTCGAACGTGCCCGGGCGGTGGAACGGATGGTTCTCCGGCACTTCCGTCACGGTGTCGCTGCCCTGCTGCATCGTCTGGAACAGCAGCATGTCTTCCGCGACATGCTCGCGGATCAGATCGAGCGCCAGCAGCGGATGGCGCAGATGGTACAATACCCCCATGAAGATCACGAGGTCGAACCGCTCGGCGAGCAGGCCGACATCATAGACCGACAGGAAGCGGTACTCGATATCGGGGAAGCCCAGCGCGTCGGACGCGAGGCGTGCCTGCGCCAGATAGCGTTCGTCGCTGTCGATGCCGAGCACCCGCCCGGCACCCCGCCGTTTCATCTCGATCGCGTAGAAGCCGGCGTTGCAGCCGATATCGAGCACAGACTTGCCCGTCAGATCGTCAGGGATCGCATGGGCGAAGCGAGCGAACTTGAAGGCTGGATAGTCGCCCAGGAAGTGATCGGGTGCGGTGCGGATGCCATGGCCGAGATCGAGATTGTGGAACCACGGCGCAAGCGCCTCCACGTCGCGCTGGAGCCGGGAGTCCCGACCGGCCTGGTCGAGCGCGTGATTCATGCGCGACATGCCACCTCCTCGTTGATGCTGACGACGCGGCAGCCCCATTCGCCGATCACGATGCGGCTGACCGATGCCGGGGCGATGTCGAACTGAAGGATTCGGTCGAGCGACAGTCCCAGCACAGCCGCGATCGCCGCCCGGATGACATCGCAATGCGTGACCATTGCGACGGTTCCTCCCGCATGGCGCCCGGCAGTGTCGCGCATATGCGCAACGACGCGCGACTGCGCATCCTCCATGCGTTCGCCGTCGGGAGCGCGCGCCGTCGAGCGGCGGGCGTTCCACTCCTGCCAGCGCGGATCACTCGTCAGATCGGCGAATGCCAAGCCGGTCCACTCACCGAAATCGACTTCGTCGAGGGCGTCGACCACCTCCACCGCAAGCCCATGCGGATCGACAAGGTGCCGGCCGGTTTCCTGCGCCCGAAGCGAGGGACTGCTGTGGATCGCGTCGATGCCGGTACCGGCGAGCGCACGACCGAGCGCGAGCGCCTGACCGGCGCCTGCTGTGCTGAGCGGAATATCGGGCAATCGACCAGTCAATATCTGTCCCAGATGGCCATGCGCCGCATGGCGGATCAAAAGCAGGTTAGCCGTCATGGCACCGCGCCTCGCTTTCGGTCAGGCCCTTCAGTCAGGCGTGGGTGACGCGGGTTCCGCGAAGCTGTGAGCTTCTACAAAGCTCGCTGCGGAACCGAGTTCCCTGATGTTGATTATTTTTCCACATGTCGGACCGGGAACAAAGATCAAGAAGATGCATTCGGTCAGCAATGACTAGCAAATGAATATCGCATCATAACTTATGTCAACATGAGTTTGATTAGAGATGTCACGAGCAACTTCATAACCCGATCCAGAACGAAGGCGAAATGATGACGGAAACTGTTCTGGTCACCGGGGGCGCAGGGTTTATCGGGCGCACCGTCTGCCGCGCTTTACTTGAAAGGGGCCATTCGGTCCGCGTTCTCGACAGCCTGATCGAGCAGGTTCATGGCAGCGGCGGTCGCCCGGTCGACCTGGACGACGAGGTCGAACTCATCGTCGCGGACGTGCGCGACGGCGATGCGGTCGCGCGTGCCCTGCGCGGCGTCGATAGCGTCGTCCATCTTGCCGCCGAAGTCGGTGTCGGCCAGTCGATGTACGAGGTCGAGCGCTACACCTCGACCAACGACGTCGGGACGGCGGTGCTGTTTGAAAAGCTGATCGACCGCCCGGTACGACGGGTCGTCACCGCGTCGTCGATGAGCATCTACGGCGAAGGCCTCTACCGTGACGCCGACGGCGCGGTTGTCGAGGATGCGCAGCGAAGCGCGCTTCGCGACGGACAGGCGAACTGGGAGCCGCTGGACACCCAGGGGCGTCCCCTCTCCCCCGTGGCGACGCCGGAATGGAAGCGCCCCAGCCTCTCGTCGATCTACGCGCTCAACAAATATGTGCAGGAACGCACGACCCACATCATGGCCCAGCCCTATGGCATGGAGAGCGTCTGCCTGCGCCTCTTCAACGTCTATGGTCCCGGCCAGGCGCTTTCCAACCCCTATACGGGCGTGCTGGCGATCTTTGCATCGCGGCTGCTGAACGGCCAGGCGCCGATGATTTTCGAGGATGGCGAGCAGCGCCGCGACTTCGTCCATGTGCGCGACGTGGCGCGCGCTTTCGCCGACGCGCTCCATCTGCCGCAGGCGGCCGGCGGCACGTTCAATATCGGGTCGGGCCATGACCGCTCGGTCAACGAGGTCGCGACCGAGTTGGCGCGGGCCATGGGCAAGAACCGGATCGCGCCCGAGATCGTGGGCAAGGCGCGGACGGGCGACATCCGCCATTGCTTCTGCGACACAAGCCTGTCCCGCGAGACGCTGAATTTCCAAGCACGCGAGGATTTCACCGCGGGACTCGCCGATCTCGCCGACTGGGTGGGGCAGCAGACCGCCGAGGACCGGGTCTCGCGCGCACGCGAGGAACTCGAAGCGCGCGGGCTGGTGGCGTGACGATGGCGGCCAACAGCCCGGTCCTCGTAACTGGCGGCGCGGGCTTCATCGGCTCCAACCTCGCCGACCGGTTGGCGGCACAAGGACACCGCGTCCGCATCTACGATCATCTCGGACGCCCCGGCGTCGAGGCGAATCTTGAATGGCTGAGCGGGCGCCACGGCGACCTGATCGAGCCGGTGACCGCCGACATTCGCGACGCAGGCCGGCTGGCCGGCGCTGCAAAAGACGTTCAGGCGGTATTCCACTTCGCCGCACAGGTCGCGGTGACGACGAGCATGACCGCGCCTGCGGACGATCTTGCCATCAACATCCTCGGCACCTTCAACCTTCTCGAGGCGCTTCGCCTGCGCGGACAGCCCGTGCCGCTGATCTTCGCCTCGACCAACAAGGTCTATGGGGATCTCGCCGGCTTTGGCTCGCAGCTCGGCGACGCGGGCTACGAACCGCAGGACGCAGGCCTTGCCGCCCACGGCGTGCCGGAAAGCCAGCCGCTGGACTTCCACACGCCCTATGGCTGCTCCAAGGGCGCGGCCGACCAATATGTGCTCGATTATGCGAGGAGCTTTGGATTGCCCGCCGCCGTGGTGCGGATGAGCTGCATCTATGGCGAACGTCAGATGGGGACGGAGGATCAGGGCTGGGTCGCCCATTTCCTGATCCGGGCTCTCGAAGGCCGGCCGATCACGCTCTACGGCGATGGCCATCAGGTGCGCGACGTGTGCGACGTCGCCGACACCTGCGCGCTGTACATGGCGGCATGGCGGCAGATCGATTCGGTGGCGGGCCGCGCGCTCAACTGGGGTGGCGGCCCCGAAAACGCCATCAGCCTCCGGACGCTGGTCGATGAGATCGCCGACATCATCGGTCGGCCGGTCGACATGCGCCAGGAGGATTGGCGCCCGGGCGACCAGCGCTGGTTCGTCGCCGATACCCGCGCGGCGCGAAGCCTGCTCGGCCTGCCCGCCCAGACGCCATGGCGCGAGGGTGTGCGCAAGCTCGCGACATGGCTGGCGGCGCAGCGGGGCGTCGCCCTGAAGCCCGCGACGCTGGTGGCGGGCTGATGGAAGGCGCGCCGCTCCACATCGTGATGACCGCCGACGCCGTTGGCGGCGTCTGGCAATATGCGGTCGAACTGTCGGCAGCGCTCGGCGGCTCGGGACACCGGGTAACGATCGCGCTGATGGGGCCCGGGCCATCGGCCGATCAGCGCGCGGATGTCGCGGCCTTGCCGCACGTCTCGCTGATCGAAACCGGCCTGCCCCTCGACTGGCTGTGCGACGGGCCGGAGCCTGTAGTGGCGGCGGCGGAGGTCATCGCGGCGATGACCCGGACCCTCGACGCCGATCTTCTCCATTGCAACATGCCGACGCTGATCGGTGCGGCAAGCTTCTCCGTTCCGGTCGTCGCCGTCGTCCATGGCTGTGTTTCGAGCTGGTGGCAGGCAGCGAAGGACGAGCCGCTCGCGCCGACCTATCGCTGGCACTACCGCATGACCGGTGAAGGCCTCGCCGCCGCGCAGGCTGTGGTTGCCCCCAGCGCCAGCCATGCGGCGACGGTGCGGTCGCTCTACCGCCTCAAGGCGATGCCGCATGTCGTGCACAATGGCCGCCTGCCGATGCCGCGCGCGGCTCGTCCCGCCGAGCCGCTGCGCGAGGCATTGACCGTGGGCCGTCTCTGGGACGACGTGAAAGGCGCGCGCGTTCTGGACAGGGCGGCTGAGCTGCTGCCCGTTCCGTTTCGTGCGGCGGGCGCGGTCGTCGGGCCTCATGGCGAAAGCGTCCGGCTCGATCATCTCGTCACGACCGGCCAGCTTACCGGCGCCCGCATCCGGTCGATGCTCGCCAGCCGGCCCGTGTTCGTCTCGGCAGCGACCTTCGAGCCATTCGGTCTTGCCGTGCTCGAGGCTGCGTCCACCGGCTGCCCGCTCGTGCTCTCCGACATCGGGACCTTCCGCGAACTCTGGGACGGCGCCGCCCGCTTCGTTCCCGCTCGCGATGCGAGCGGCTACGCCAAGGCGATCGAGGCGATCCTGCTCGACGACGCGGAACGCTTCCGCCTGTCGAGGGCGTCGATGCTGCGCGCCGCGCGCTACACGCCTGCCGCAATGGCGGCAGGCATGACGCCCATCTACGGCACCGTGCTGAACCGGGCGATCGCCGCATGAGGATCGTCTACTTCACGCATTCGCTGGCGTCCTGCTGGAACCATGGCAACGCGCATTTCCTGCGCGGCGTGCTCGACGAGCTGATCGCGCGGGGCCATGACGTCCGCGCCTTCGAACCGCGGGGCGCCTGGAGCCTCGCCAATCTGATCGCCGATCATGGCGAGGCGGGGCTGGCCCCCTGGCGCCGCAGCTACCCGGCCCTTTCGTCGCAGGTGTACGCGCCCGATGCCGATCCGGCCGCTTTGGTGGACGGCGCGGATCTGGTCATCGTCCACGAGTGGAACGACCCGGCACTGGTCGCGGCGCTCGGCGCGCTCCGCACGGGCGGCGCATCCTTCACCCTCCTCTTCCACGACACCCACCACCGGGCGGTCAGCGCACCGCACGAGATGGAGGCGTTCGACCTTGACGGCTATGACGGGGTGCTGGCGTTCGGCGAGACATTGAGCGCCGTTTATCGGAAGCGCGGCTGGGGCACCCGGGTGTGGACCTGGCACGAGGCCGCCGACACGCGCCGTTTCCGCCCGCCCGCCAAGGAGATGCCGCGCAAAGGGCTGGTCTGGATCGGCAATTGGGGTGACGGTGAGCGCACCGCCGAGCTGGACGACTATCTCTTCCGCCCCGCCCATGCTGCCGGATTGCCGCTCGACATCCACGGCGTGCGCTATCCCGATGAGGCGAAGGCGATGCTCACGCGGCACGGAGCGCACTATCATGGATGGGCGGCGAACGCGCGCGCGCCCGAGATTTTCGCGCGCCATCTGGCGACGGTGCATGTCCCCCGCCGCTATTATGCGACGATCCTGCCGGGAATCCCCACCATAAGGGTGTTCGAGGCGCTGGCGTGCGGCATTCCGCTCGTCTCCGCGCCGTGGGACGATGCCGAGCATCTCTTCCGTCCCGGCGATGACTATCTGGTCGCGCGCGACGGCGCGGAGATGACCCGGCACCTGCGGGCGCTTCGTGACGATCCGGCGCTTCGCTCAGCCCTGGCGCGAAGCGGGCTCGAGACGATCCGCGCGCGCCATAGCTGTGCGCACCGCGTCGACGAGCTGCTGGCGATCCACGCCGACCTGTCCCCTCAACCCGCGATGGAGAACGCCCGATGAAGATCGCATTCTACGGATCGAGCCTCCTGTCCTCCTACTGGAACGGCGCGGCGACCTATTATCGCGGCATCCTCCACGCGCTTGCGCAGCGGGGCTACGAGATCAGCTTCTACGAACCCGACGCGTTCGATCGTCAGCAGCATCGCGACATCGATCCACCGGAATGGTGCCGGTCGGTGGTCTATCCCGCCACGGACGACGGCCTTCGCTCCGTCCTTGCGGGGGCGGGCGAGGCCGACATCGTCGTCAAGGCGAGCGGGGTCGGCGTGTTCGACACCGAGCTGCTGCAAGGCGTGATGCGCGCTGCCCGCAAGGACGCGCTGCGCATCTACTGGGATGTCGACGCGGCGGCGACGCTCGACGAGATTGCCGGTGATGCGGGCCACCCGATCCGCGCGGCCCTCCCCAAGCTCGACCTTGTGCTGACCTATGGCGGTGGACCGCCCGTCATCGACGCCTATGAGGGTCTCGGCGCGCGGCGCTGCGTTCCCATCTACAATGCGCTCGATCCGGCCACGCATCATCCGGTGCCACCCGACCCCGAATTCTCGGCCGATTTCGGTTTCCTCGCCAACCGTCTTCCCGACCGCGAGGGGCGGGTCGAGGAATTCTTCCTTCGCCCGGCCGCGCGCCTGCCCGGCAAGAGCTTCCTTCTCGGCGGCAATGGCTGGGCGAACAAGCCGATGCCCGGAAATGTCCGGCCGATCGGCCATGTCGGGACGGCGAGCCACAATGCCTTCAACTGCACGCCGCTCGCGGTTCTGAATGTCGCGCGCGATTCGATGGCGGCGATGGGCTTCTCACCCGCCACGCGCGTGTTCGAGGCGGCAGGTGCCGGTGCCTGCCTCATCACCGACGCCTGGGAAGGGATCGAGATGTTCCTGAAGCCCGACGAGGAAGTGCTGGTCGCCCGCGACGGGCAGGATGTGGCGGACCATCTCGCAGCGCTGACGCCCGGGCGCGCGCAGGCGATCGGCAAGGCCGCCCTCGCGCGGGTGCTGGCCGACCATACTTACAAGCTGCGCGGTGAGGAGCTGGACACGGTGCTGAAACGCATGACCGCGCGGGAGCCGGTGGCATGAGGCTGGTGGTCCTCGGCCTCACCCTCTCCTCCTCCTGGGGCAACGGCCACGCCACCACCTTCCGCGCCTTGTTGTCGGCCTTTTCCGCACGCGGCCACGACGTGCTGTTCCTTGAGCGCGAGCAGCCCTGGTATGCGGCCAACTGCGACCTGGCGCAGCCCGATTTCTGCCGCCTGCGCTATTATCGTTCGGTCGAGGAACTGGGCGAATGGCGCGACGCTATTCGCACCGCCGACGCGGTCATGGTCGGCTCCTATGTTCCCGAGGGGGTGGCCGTCGGCAAGGCGGTGCAGCGCATGGCCAAGGGCGTCACGGCCTTTTATGACATTGACACGCCGGTGACGCTCGCGAAGCTGGAGCGGGGCGAGCACGACTATCTCTCGCCCGAACTGATCCCCGGCTACGACATCTATTTTTCCTTCACCGGCGGGCCGACTCTCGATCGTCTTGAACGCGATTTCGGGTCGCCGGACGCGCGGGCGCTCTACTGCTCGGTCGATACGGAACGCTATCGCCCGCTTGGCGTCGCGCCGCGCTGGGACCTCTCCTATCTCGGCACCTACAGCGCCGACCGGCAGCCCACGCTCGAAAGACTGCTGATCGACGTCGCGCGGGCCTGTCCCGACCGGCGCTTCGTAGTCGCGGGCCCGCAATATCCCGCGAACATCGACTGGCCCGCCAATGTCGAGCGGATCGAGCATCTGCCGCCCGCAGAGCATCCCGCATTCTATTCCGCGTCGCGCTTCACGCTTAACGTGACGCGGGCGGACATGATCGCGGCAGGCTGGTCGCCGTCGGTCCGCCTGTTCGAGGCGGGAGCATGCGGAACGCCGATCATCTCCGACCGTTGGGCCGGGATCGACGATCTGTTCGCACCCGGTAGCGAGATACTGCTCGCTGACAGCACCGACGACGTCATCGCCGCGCTGAGTGAGGATGCGTCGGCCATGGGCAGCGCCGCCCGCGAGGCCGTGCTTGCCCGGCACAGCGCCCAATGCCGCGCCGAACAGCTTGAACGGGATTTGCGGTCGATGATCGCCGAGCCAACCGTCGATATCATAACAGGAAGGTCCGCATATGCCGTCGTCCCCTAGGCTCAACCTGGTCGCCGGCGGTGCCGGCTTCATCGGCTCGCACCTTTGCCAGGCGCTGCTCGATCGCGGAGAGCATGTGCTGTGTCTCGACAATCTCCAGACATCGCGCGTGTCGAACCTGGCGATGCTGGAGGACCGCGAGGGCTTCGAGTTTGTCCAGGCGGATATCACCGAGCCGCTGCCGCTGGGCGTCATCGAACGCACCCATGCGATCGACCGCATCTACAATCTCGCCTGCGCCGCCTCCCCTCCGCTCTACCAGCGCGATCCGGAGCATACGATGATGACCAATGTCGTCGGTACGGACCAGCTTCTGCGCCTCGCCGAACGCTCGGGCGCACGCTTCCTGCTCACCTCGACGAGCGAGGTCTATGGCGATCCCGAAGCGCATCCGCAGCCGGAGCTATATCGCGGCAATGTGAGCTGCACCGGCCCCCGCGCCTGCTATGACGAGGGCAAACGGGCCGCCGAGGCCTTGAGCTTCGACTTCGCACGGGCCGCGCGTGCCGACGTTCGGGTCGCCCGGATCTTCAACACCTACGGCCCGCACATGAACCCGGACGATGGCCGGGTGGTGTCGAACCTCGTCTGCCAGGCGCTGAGTGGCGAGGCGATCACCGTCTATGGCGACGGCAGCCAGACGCGCAGCTTCTGCTATGTCGCCGACATGGTCGACGGGCTGATGCGGCTGATGGACTCCGACATGGAAGTGCCCGAGCCGGTGAACCTCGGCAATCCGCACGAGCTGACGGTCAACGAACTGCTCGACCTGCTGCGCGACATGGTGCCCGTTCCATTCAGGATCGCGCACATGCCGTTGCCCACCGACGACCCGCGCCGCCGGCGCCCCGATATCGATCGCGCGCGGCTCCTCCTCGGATGGCAGCCCAGCACGCCGCTGGCGGAGGGGCTGGCACGAACGGTCGCGTGGTTTTCGCGGGAACTCGAAGCCCATGGGGGCGGTTCGATGCTCATGATGGCGGAACAGCAAGCGGCCGAATAGCGTGGCAGACCCGCCGCGTGGCCCCGGGGCAACGACAAAGGAGATGACCTGATGTCCAGCGATCTTGAGCGGCGCATCCGTCAACGCGCCTACGAACTGTGGGAAGCGGAAGGACAGCCCGAAGGACGCGACTCCCACCACTGGACGCAGGCCGAAGCGGAGTTCGCGGAGGCGCGGACCGTCGAGAGCGCGGCGAGCGATGCAGCTGCGCCCAAGCGGGGCAAGCGCGCCAGGCCGTCCGAAAGCCTGTCGCCATCGTCCCCGGACACCTCCCCTCCTGCGCCGGCTGCGCCCAAGTCCACCAGGAGCGGTGTGCGCAAGACCGCAAAGAGCTGAGCCCGCAACAGCGGCCGCATTTGAGCGCGGGATCGCGGAACGAAAACCGTCACGCCCGGTTGGATGAAGACCGGTGCGACCGCACAGGCTCCAGCCATTCAGGGGACTTTCCTTGCCGCCGTCCGCGCTTTGCATCCTTTCGTCATCAATAGCCCATGGCGATGGGGCCGGAGACCTGAAGCCGACCGTGACGCTGGCTCTGGACCTGGGGTTCAACGCAGTTCTGCTGCCGGGTCTCCATCGCCCCTTCCATGACGACGCTCTGGACGTGTCACGAGGCGTTCCCGGATGCGCCGCGTTCGTGGAGGTGGACCTCTCGCGTTTCCCGCTCGACCACCCGCTGGTCGACCGCCATCCGGATGCCTTCGCGATCCGCCGCGACAGCAGCGCACTCGACAGGATAGACCCCCGCCGCAGCCAGCCCGCCGTCGGCGAGGCACGCGCTCGGCTGCGGTCCGACGACGCACTGGAGGTGTTCGGTGACGCCATGACGCAGATGGCCGACCGGCTGTCGTCGAGCGGCATCGGCGGAATAAGGCTCGGCTCACCCGATCGGGTCGGCCTGCCGCTCCTTCGCCACCTTGCCGCCTTGCTGGACGAGCGGGCCATCGCCTTCGTCGCCGGGCCTTTGTCGGATCAGGCCAGCGCGCGTGATCTCGCGAGTGCGGGTGTCGGCCACCTCGTCACGTCGCTCGGTTGGTGGGACTTCAGTGCCGCCTGGATGGTGGAGGAGGTCGAAGCGCTTCGTACCGCGGCGCCGCTGCTCGCGGAACTGCGCGCCGACATGCCGCTTGCGGAGGCTGCGCTTGCAACGGCGGCGGTCGTCGCTGACGGGATCATCGTTCCCGAGGCGATGCTCGGCACGCCGGGCGTACGCGCCGCCGCGCGCGAAGCCGCTGCGCGGTTGAACGGCGCGGCAGGACGGCTCGGTGAAGTGCGGCAGCTGACCGCTCCCGGCGCGCCGCTCACGGTCGTCGTACGCGGCGATGTTCCGGACTTCCGCCGCGCCGACGGGCTGGAAGGCGTTCTCATCAATCATGGCCATGCGCCGCAGCCGTTGCCCCCACCCGGCGCGCTGCTCCAGCAGGCAGGTGCCTTTGGCGATCCGACCGCGCCCGACGGCACACCGTTAGCCGACAGCCCGCTGGCACCGGGCGAGGTCCGACCTTTCAGCGCCCGGCGGCGCGAGACCATTTCCTCGCGAACCATATCCGAGGCGTCGGTCGAAGCTGCCCGCGACTGGCCCCGCCTCGTCGTGGAGTCGGTCACTCCCTCGGTCGCGGGCGGCGACTTTCCGGTCAAGCGCGTGGTCGGCGACCGGGTCATCGTCGAAGCAACGATCTTCACCGACGGGCACGAGCAGCTCGCGGCCGAACTGCACTGGCGCGCTGCCGACGCGGCGGAATGGCGCAGCATCCGGATGAAGGCGCTGCCCAACGACATATGGACGGCGGCATTCGACCTGGAGCGCCTCGGTGCCTATGAGTTCATGGTCGAAGGCTGGCTCGACCGTTTCGGCGGCTTCCGGCGCGACTTCGCGAAGAAACTCGACGCCCGCGTCGCCCAGCCTGTCGACTTCACCGAGGGCGAGGCGCTGGTGGAACGGGCGGCGGCACGCGTCGCAGCGGATCGTCGTTCCACGCTGCAAGCGGCACTCAAGTCGGTGCGGGCCGCCTCGTCCGATGAGGAGCGCGCGGAACGCCTCCTGTCAGCAGAGCTTGCACGAGCGATGGACGCCGCCGACGACCGCCCGCACGCGCTTCGCTCCGGCGTGCAGCGCGTCGATGCGGAGCGGCTCGCGGCGCGTTTCTCTAGCTGGTACGAGCTGTTTCCCCGGTCGATGACCCGGGACAAGGCGCGGCACGGCACGCTGGCCGACGTCATCGACCATCTGCCGCGCGTGCGCGCCATGGGCTTCGACACGCTCTATTTCCCGCCGATCCATCCGATCGGCCGCACCAACCGCAAGGGGCCGAACAACACGCTGACGCCCGAGCCGGGCGATCCCGGCAGCCCTTATGCGATAGGCTCTGACGAAGGCGGCCATGATGCCATCCACCCCGAACTGGGGTCGTTCGAGGACTTCGACCGGCTGGTGAAGGCGGCGGCGGAGCATGGGCTGGAAATCGCGCTCGACTTCGCGATCCAGTGTGCGCCTGATCATCCCTGGCTGAAGGCGCATCCGGGATGGTTCGCCTGGCGGCCCGACCGCTCGATGAAATATGCGGAGAACCCGCCCAAGAAATATCAGGATATCGTCAACGTCGACTTCTACGGCCCGGACGCCGTGCCCGGCCTTTGGGAGGCGTTGCGCGACGTCGTGCTGCTGTGGATCGATCATGGCGTGAAGACCTTCCGCGTCGACAATCCGCACACCAAGCCGCTGCCCTTCTGGCAGTGGATGATCGGCGAGGTGCGGGCGAAGCACCCCGACGTCATCTTCCTGTCGGAGGCCTTCACCCGGCCGACGATGATGTACCGGCTGGCCAAGGTCGGCTTCTCGCAAAGCTACACCTATTTCACCTGGCGCGACCGCAAGCGCGAACTGATGGAGTATATCACCGAGCTGACGACGACCGCGCCCAGGGACTTCTACCGCCCGCACTTTTTCGTCAATACGCCCGACATCAACCCCGTCTTCCTCCAGACAGGCGGGCGCCCCGCTCACCTGATCCGCGCGGCGCTGGCGGCGACGCTGTCGGGCCTGTTCGGTGTCTATTCGGGGTTCGAGCTGTGCGACGCCACGCCGCTGGGGCCGGGCAAGGAGGAGTATCTCGACAGCGAGAAGTACGAGGTGCGCCCGCGCGACTGGAACGCGCCGGGCAACATCGTCGCGGAGATCGCGCAGCTCAACCGCCTGCGCCGCGCGTGGCCGCATCTGCAGACGCATCTGAACACGCGCTTCTACCTTGCCCATAACGACAGCATCATCTGGTACGGCAAGCCCGCCGCCGACGGGTCGGACATGATCATGGTCATGGTCAACATGGACCCCCGTTCGGCGCAGGAATGCCATTTCGAGGTGCCGCTCTGGGAGTTCGGCCTGCCAGACGACGCCGCGATCGCGGTCGAGGATCTGGTGGAGGGCCACCGCTTCGACTGGAACGGCAAGGTCCAGTATATCCGCATCGCCCCCGACAAGCCCTACCGCATCTGGCGGATCGCACCGAAGGAGGCGCGGCCATGAATATCGGCCATCCGGCACCCGGCGCCGCAGCAATATCCGCCACTATCGGCACCGCCGACGATCCGCACTGGTACAAGGACGCGGTCATCTACCAGCTTCACGTCAAGTCATTCTTCGATTCGAACAATGACGGGATCGGCGACTTCGCGGGGCTGATGGCCAAGCTCGACTATATCGCCGACCTGGGCGTCACGGCGATCTGGCTGCTCCCCTTCTACCCCAGCCCGCGCCGCGACGACGGCTATGACATCGCGGACTATCGCGGCGTCAGCGCCCATTATGGAACGATGGAGGATGTCCGCGCCCTCATCGACGCGGCGCATGAGCGGGGCCTCCGGGTCATCACCGAACTCGTCATCAACCACACGTCGGACCAGCATCCCTGGTTCCAGGCGGCACGGCGGGCACCCGCCGGCAGCCCGGAGCGCGATTTCTATGTCTGGTCGGACGACGACAAGCTCTATTCAGGCACGCGCATCATCTTCCTCGACACCGAGAAATCCAACTGGACCTGGGACGAGGAAGCAGGCGCCTATTTCTGGCACCGCTTCTACTCGCACCAGCCCGACCTCAACTTCGACAATCCGGCCGTGCTGCGCGAAGTTCTCGAGGTCATGCACTTTTGGCTCGATGCCGGCATCGACGGGCTGCGCCTCGATGCCATTCCCTATCTGATCGAGCGCGACGGCACCTCGAACGAGAACCTGCCGGAGACCCATGCGGTGCTGAAACAGATCCGCGCCGACCTCGACGCCCATTATCCGGGCCGGATGCTGCTGGCCGAGGCGAATATGTGGCCCGAGGACACGCAGCAATATTTCGGCGGCAGCGCCGAGGGGCTGACGGACGAGTGCCATATGGCGTTCCACTTCCCGCTGATGCCGCGCATGTACATGGCGGTCGCGCAGGAAGACCGCTTCCCGATCACCGACATCATGCGCCAGACGCCCGACATTCCGAGCGACGCGCAGTGGGCGATCTTCCTTCGCAACCATGACGAGCTGACCCTCGAAATGGTCACCGATGCGGAGCGCGATTATCTCTGGAACACCTATGCGGCCGACCGGCGCGCACGCATCAACCTGGGCATCCGTCGCCGCCTCGCGCCGCTGATGGAGCGCGACCGGCGCCGGGTCGAGCTGATGAACGCGATGCTGCTGACCATGCCGGGAACGCCGGTGCTCTATTATGGCGACGAAATCGGCATGGGCGACAACATCTTCCTCGGCGACCGCGACGGGGTGCGTACGCCGATGCAATGGTCCCCGGACCGCAACGGCGGGTTCAGCCGCGCCGACCCCGCCTCGCTCACCCTCCCCGCGATCCAGGACCCGCTGTACGGATATGAGGCGGTCAACGTGGAAGCGCAGGAGCGCGACCGTCATTCGCTCCTCAACTGGATCAAGCGGATGCTCGCCGTCCGCCGCGAGCATCAGGCGTTCGGGCGTGGCACCCAGCGGTTCCTGCGCCCGGCCAACCGCCGCGTCCTCACTTATCTGCGCGAACAGGACGGCGAAACGATCCTGTGCGTCGCCAATCTGGGGCGCACCGCTCAGGCGGTCGAGCTCGACCTCGGCGAGTTCGAGGGCGCGACCCCCGTCGAGCTGTCGGGCGGAACGCCCTTTCCGCGCATCGGGCAGCTTCCCTATCTGCTGACACTGCCGCCCTATGGCTTCCTCTGGTTCGACCTTCGCACAGACACCGACGCGCCCGAATGGGCCTCCGCGGCGCCGGGGGTCGAGGTCGAGCGGCATACCTTCGTCCTTCGGCCCGCGCTGGACGATATCGGCAGCGACACCAACCGCGACGTTCTCGAACGCGATATCCTGCCCGATTATATCCGCCACCGGCGCTGGTTCGGCGCGAAGGACGAGGCCATCGAGAGCGTCTCGCTGGAGCGGATCACGCCGATGCCGGCAACCGACGATCTTCTACTGGGCAAGATCTGCGTCACGACGGCGAGCGGACAGGCTCGCTACACCCTCCCGCTCGGCATTGCCTGGGAGGGGGAGGCACATGGACCGTTCGCGTCGAACCTGGCGCTGGCGCGTGTGCGGCGCGAGCGGCACGTCGGCCACCTGACCGACGGTTTCGCACTCGCCGCCTTCGCCCGCTCCGCGCTGGCCGGGATGCGCGCCAATGCCCGAATCGCGAGCGGTGGTGGCGAACTGCGCTTCGACGCGCTGCCGGGTTTCGACCTGTCGCCCGATGACGAACCCGAATGGATCGCGGCGGAGCAGTCGAACAGCACGCTCATCGTGGGCCGCAAGGCCGTGCTGAAGCTGCTGCGCAAGATCGCGCCGGGCGTCCATCCCGATGTCGAGATGGTCCGCTATCTCTCCGACAATGGCTATGCCAACGTCCCGCCGATGCTCGGCACCGTCGTCCGGCGGGAGGACGGCGAGGATACGGTGCTGATGCTGGCGCAGGCGTTCGTCTATAATCAGGGCGACGGCTGGCAATGGACGCTGGGCATGCTCGAGCGGCTCGCGACCGACACCGACTGGAGCTTCGCGAATTATGTGAACTTCGCGCACAATCTGGGCGTTCGTCTCGCCGAGATGCATGCTGTTCTGGCCCTGCCCACCGACAATCCCGACTTCGCCCCCGAAGCGATGGGCGAAGATGACGCCCGCGCGCTGGCGGACCGCGTCACGGCCGAGGTCGATCGCGCGATCGGGCGGCTGAACGACGCGACGCTCGACGAGACCGCCGCCGCGCATCTGGCTACGCTCGAGTACCGGCGCGACGATCTGGCGGCGCGGATCGAGGCGCTCGCGGGCGGCATGATGGGGCGTCAGCGCACGCGGATCCATGGCGACCTGCATCTCGGCCAGATCCTCGTCACGGGCAGCGACGTCATGATCATCGACTTCGAGGGCGAGCCAACGCGTCCGCTTGCCGACCGTCGCACAAAGGACGTGCCACTGCGTGACGTGGCGGGCCTGTTGCGGTCGTTCGATTATGCCGCCGCGGTGGCGGAACGCAGTCGCCCCGCAGGCTCTGAAGCGTGGGAAGCGCATGCCGAGGAAGGCGCGGCAATGTTTCGCGACAGCGCAGCCGCGGCGTTCCTTGCGGGCTATTTTGGCGATCCGCCGCCGGAACGGGGCGACGACGAGGCAGAAGAGTCCCCCGTGATGCGTGCGCCGCGCGACCCGCTGCTCGACCTCTTCGTCATCGAAAAGGCCGCCTATGAGGTCAGCTACGAGTCCGCCAATCGGCCCGACTGGATCGGCGTGCCGACCGCCGGCCTTGCCCGCGCGGTCTCCGCCTTGCTCTCGGATGCCTCGCAATGAGCGCGCATGACGATATTCTCGCCTCTGCCGCGCGGGCGCTGCTCGAAGGGCGGCTCGACGACCCCTTCGCCCTGCTCGGGCCGCATGGCGAGGGTGCACAACGAACCGTGCGCACCTTCCAGCCGGGCGCGGTTGCCGTCACCGTTGCGACCGCAGACGGCGCTCGCGAGCTTGCGCGGCTGGAGGAGAGCGCCGACGGGGTCTTTGTCGGTGCGACCGGCAGCGATGAGCCCTATGTGCTGCGCGTCGAATGGCCGGGCGGCCATGTCCAGGAAACCGAAGACCCCTACAGCTTCGGGCTGATCCTGGGCGAACTCGATCTTCACCTGTTCGCGGAAGGGCGGCATCTCGAGCTTGGCCGCGTATTCGGTGCGCATCCTCGTGTCATCGACGGCATCAAGGGCGTCGCCTTTTCCGTGTGGGCACCCAATGCGCGCCGCGTGTCGGTTGTCGGCGACTTCAACAGCTGGGACGGCCGCCGCCATCCGATGCGCCTTCGCCATGGATCGGGCGTGTGGGAGCTGTTCGTGCCCCGCCTCGGCCCCGGCGCGCGCTACAAGTTCGAGATCGCGGGCGCCGACGGCAGCATCATCCAGAAAGCTGACCCGATGGCGCGGCAGACCGAGCCGCCGCCCGCGACCGGTTCCATCGTCGCGGCCGAGCCGACCTACCGCTGGACCGATCAGGACTGGATGGAGGAGCGCGCCCGCCGCCATGCCCCTGATGCGCCGATTTCGACCTATGAGGTCCATGCCGGATCGTGGATGAAGGCCGAGGGCGACAATCTTCGCACGCTCGACTGGCGCGGCCTGACTGAACGGCTGATCCCTTATGTCTCAGACATGGGCTTCACCCATGTCGAGCTGCTGCCGATCATGGAGCATCCGTTCGGCGGCTCCTGGGGCTATCAGCCGCTGTCGCAATTCGCACCGTCGGCCCGCTTTGGCCGACCGGAGGACTTCGCCGCCTTCGTCGATGCCTGCCACCGGGCAGGAATCGGCGTGATCCTCGACTGGGTGCCGGCGCATTTCCCGACAGACGCGCATGGCCTTGCCCGCTTTGACGGCACGCCTCTCTACGAGCATGCTGATCCGCGCGAGGGCTTTCACCAGGACTGGAACACGCTCATCTACAATCTCGGCCGGCGCGAGGTGGCGGGCTTTCTCCTCGCCTCCGCCGTGTGGTGGCTGGAGACCTTCCACATCGACGGGCTGCGGGTCGATGCCGTCGCGTCGATGCTCTATCGCGACTACAGCCGCAATGCAGGCGAGTGGGTGCCCAACGTCCATGGCGGCCGCGAGAATCTGGAATCGGTCGCGTTCCTCAAGGCGATGAACAGCATTGTCGCGGATCGCTGCCCCGGCGCGATCACCATCGCCGAGGAATCCACCGCATGGCCGGGCGTCAGCGCACCCGTTGCGCAGGGGGGGCTGGGCTTTTCCTACAAGTGGAACATGG
>CAZJCT010000020.1:0-33114 GCA_964544675.1 uncultured Sphingobium sp. | reverse complement strand
GTCGCGCGCCGTCTGGGCCTGCTCCCCGAGGGGCTCGATACCGCGGTCCTCGACCTGGAATCGCATCGCAAGCGGCGCGGGAAATAAGCGCCTCACCGCTTGCGTCGCGCGCCGGCCGCGCTTAACCCGCCGGCATCAACTGGAAAGGCAATTCGCATGAAGGCGCGTATTTTCGTGACGCTCAAGCCGGGCGTCCTCGACCCGCAGGGCAAGGCGATCCACCACGCGCTGAACGGTCTGGGCTTTTCAGGCGTGGCCGATGCGCGCGCCGGCAAGGTGATCGACCTGGAACTGGACGACGCCACCACCGACGAGGCGATCGACGCCATGTGCCGCCAATTGCTGGCGAATACGGTGATCGAGAACTATCGCATCGAGAAGCTGGGCTGAACCATGAGAAGCGCCGTCATCGTATTTCCGGGCTCCAACTGCGATAGGGATTTGGCTGTCGCTTTCGGCAAGGCGGGCGGCGAACCGGCGCACATGGTATGGCACCGCGACGCCGAACTGCCTGAAAGGCTCGACCTGATCGGCGTTCCGGGTGGCTTCTCCTATGGCGACTATCTGCGGTCGGGCGCGATGGCTGCGCGGTCGCCGATCATGCGCGCCGTTGTCGAGCAGGCAGCACGCGGGGTACCGGTGCTGGGCGTCTGCAACGGGTTCCAGATACTGACCGAGGCGGGACTTCTGCCCGGCGCGCTGATGCGCAATGCGGGGCTCAATTTCGTCTGCCGTGATGTCGCGCTGACAGTCGGCAATGACCGGACGATGTTCACCCAAGGCTATGAGCAGGGCGAGACGCTGCGGGTTCCGGTGGCGCATCATGACGGAAACTATCAGGCGGATGTGGAGACGCTCGACCGACTTGAGGGCGAGGGTCGGGTGGCCTTCCGCTATGCCGATCCCGTCAACGGTTCGGCGCGCGACATCGCCGGGATCGTCAACGATGCAGGCAATGTGCTCGGCATGATGCCTCACCCCGAACGCGCGATCGACCCCGCGCATGGCGGCACCGACGGCTGGAGGATGTTCAAGAGCCTCGCGGACCGGATGGTCGCGGCCTGATCCGGAATAGTGCGAACTATCGCTTATAAATAATTGTTATCTATCTGTGTTTCTTGATCCGCCGTAATATTCGGGCGCCGATCAGGACGATCGTCGGCGCGATCATCGTGTTGATCAGATCATGACGGGTTGCATCCCAATTCGCTTCCGGCGATCCGCCCGGCTGGCTCATGTCGATAGCTTCGTTGGCGCATTCCACGAGGAACGTCAGTATCCATGGCCGCCAATCCTCGTATTTCGTGCGAAGGACCAGTGTCCAGGCGACGAAGATCAGGATGCTCATATGGATGTGCATCGCGTCGGGAGACAGGCCGAGGGCGAGTTCGACGCCATGCTTGAGCGCCCCCCACCAATTGACGACATCTTCTGGAATCATGTGAGCAGTGACTTCTAGATACTTGTTTTAAAAGGCGAGAAGTCGGTGCGCTCGTCGAACACGTCGACGCCTTCGCGCCGCTTGAGAGTGCCGACGACCGCATAGGTGACCGGCGTCAGCAGCGCCTCCCATGCCGTCTTGATGATGAACTGCGAAAGGATGACCTGCCAGAGCTGTTCCACCGGCCAGCCGGCCAGCCCGTAGAACGCCAGCGGATAGAAGATCAGGCTGTCGAGCCCCTGGCCGACGACCGTCGACCCGATGGTCCGCATCCAGAGATGCCGGCCGCCCGTCAGCGATTTCATCCGCGCGAGGACGAAGCTGTTGGCGAACTCGCCCACCCAGAAGGCGGTGATCGACGCCAGCACGATCCGCCAGCTGTTGCCGAAGACGAACTCATAGGCCGGCTGCCCGGGCCAGCCATCTGCGGGGGGCAGGGCGACGACGACCGCGCTCATGAACGCCATGAAGATCAGCGCTGAAAAGCCCGTCCATATCACCCGGCGGGCGCGGGCATAGCCATAGACCTCGGTCAGCACGTCGCCGAGAATGTAGCTGACAGGGAAAAACAGAACGCCTGCCCCGAACGTCCAGGGGCCGATGCCGGGGAGGTTCACCGTCGCCGGCTTCGACGCGCCGATGATGTTCGACAGCAGCAATATCGCGACGAACGCCGCCATCGCGAAATCAAAATAGCGGAAGTTGCGTCCGCCCAGCGCAGCGGCATCGATCGCGACGGGCGTGGTGCTCATTGCGGTTGCTTATCGCCTGCCGCGCCCATTGCAAGCGACGCGCGAAAGCAAAGCGCTTCCACCTCCACCGATCACGCTCTAAAGCGGTGCCCACGCGCCCGTAGCTCAGCTGGATAGAGCATTCGCCTTCTAAGCGAATGGTCACAGGTTCGAATCCTGTCGGGCGCGCCATTTCACGACGCGCCCGTGGGCTTCAATCCTCCTGCCGTCGCGGCCTCAGCATGCCCGGCGCGATGAAGCCGATGCTGGAGCTGGAGAGCGCCTTTTGCTTGAGCGTCGCCTCCATCGCCTCGTATTCGCGCTCCATGTCCTCGGTCACCGATGCCCGCGTATCCTCCAGCGCCGCCTCGAAATGCTTGGCGCTCACCTGCCCGATCGACATCGATTCGCGCAGCGCGTGCAGGCCGGCACGGCGCACCAGATCCTCAAGATCGGCGCCGGTGAACCGGTGCGTCCGCTCGGCAAAGTCGTCGAGGTCGACGTCGGGGCCGAGCGGCATCCGCGCGGTATGGATGCCCAGTATGCGTCGCCGGCCCGACTGGTCGGGAACGCTCACATAGATCAGCTCGTCGAAGCGGCCGGGGCGGAGCAGGGCGGGATCGATAAGTGTTGGCCTATTGGTTGCACCGATCACCACGACCGACTGAAGCTCCTCGAGCCCGTCCATTTCGGCAAGGATCGTGTTGACCACACGCTCGGTCACCTGCGGCTCACCCAGGCCGCCGCCGCGTGCGGGAACCAGGCTGTCGAGCTCGTCGATGAAGATCACGGTGGGCGCGACTTGCCGCGCCCGCGCAAACAGGCGGGCGATCTGCTGTTCGCTTTCACCATACCATTTCGAGAGCAGGTCGCTCGACTTGGTGGCGATGAAGTTCGCCTCCGCCTCGCGCGCCACCGCCTTGGCCAATAGGGTTTTACCTGTCCCCGGGGGGCCATATAGCAAAAACCCTTTCGCCGGACGGATTCCCAGCCGGCGGAACGCGTCCGGGTCCTTGAGCGGCAGCTCGATGCCTTCGCGCAGCCGCTGCTGCGCCTGATCGAGGCCGCCGATGTCGGACCAGCCGATATTGGGCGCCTGCACCATCACCTCGCGCATCGCCGACGGCTGGACGCGCTTGATCGCCTCCATGAAGTCCTCGCGCGTGACGCACAGCTCGTCGAGTACCTCGGGCGGGATCGTCCCTTCCTCGAGGTTCAGGCGCGGCATGAACCGGCGCACCGCCTCGATCGCCGCCTCGCGCGTGAGAGCGGCAAGGTCGGCACCGACAAAGCCGTAGGTCATCCGCGCGAGTGCGCCGAGGTCGACCTGTTCGCCCAGCGGCATGCCGCGCGTGTGGATGCCCAGTATCTCGCGCCGCCCGCGCTCGTCGGGAACGCCCACGATGATCTCGCGGTCGAACCGCCCCGGCCGCCGCAGCGCTTCGTCAATGGCCTCGGGGCGGTTGGTCGCCGCGATCACCACCAGATTGGTGCGCGCCTCCAGCCCGTCCATCAGCGTCAGCAACTGGGCGACGAGCCGCTTCTCGGTCTCGCCCTGTACCTGGCCGCGCTTGGGCGCGATCGAGTCGATCTCGTCGATGAACAGGATGCTCGGCTGCGCCTTTTGCGCCTGCTCAAAGACCTCGCGCAGCCGCTTTTCCGACTCGCCATAGGCCGACCCGACGATTTCCGGCCCGTTGATGAGGAAGAAGGACGCATTGCTTTCGTTCGCCACCGCACGCGCGAGGCGAGTCTTGCCCGTTCCCGGCGGGCCATGCAGCAGCACGCCGCGCGGCGGATCGACGCCCAGCCGCTGGAACAGCTCCGGATAGCGGAGCGGGAGCTCGACCATCTCGCGAAGCTGGTCGATCGTCGACGCCATGCCGCCGACGTCGTCATAGGTCACGTCGGTCCGGCGGACGTCGTGCGGCTCCTCATATTCCGGGCGAAGCTCGATCTCGGTCTGCGCGTCGATGTGGACGATGCCGCGCGGGACGGTGGAGATGACCGTCAGCCGGATTTCCTGAAGCGCATAGGCGGGCGGGCGGCCGAACGGCGCTCCCATGTTGGGACGATCGACGCGCTGCTGGCCGGCGGTCGCGACGAAATCGCCAGCGGCCATGGGCCGGCCCGCAAAGACCCGCTTCAGCGCGTCGGGATTGCCGCGCAGCCGCAGATTCTCTTGGGCGGGCGCCAGCACGATCCGCTGCGCGGGGCGCGACTCCGCCTTGGCGATGTGGACGAAATCGCCCGATCCCACGCCTGCATTGGCGCGCTGGAGCCCGTCGAGGCGAAGGACATCCAGCCCCTCGTCCTCGCGGTACGACAGGATCGCGCGCGACGGCGTCGATCGCTTGCCGATGATCTCAATCGTGTCGCCTTCGCTGATGCCGAGTTCGGCCATCACCTTGGCGGGGATACGGGCAAGCCCACTGCCGGCATCTTCCGGCCGCGCATTGGCGACCTGGATTCGCCGGCCCCGCGTTTTGGTTTCGGTCACCACCACCTCGCTATGTTCTTAAGGGTGCTGAAATAGGAACTCGTTTACCCAACGCAAATATCTCGGCTTGGTGCCGGACATTCTGCTCGCTATGCGCAATCCGGATCAAAGACGCCGTTGTGCGGCGCAGCAAAATAGGAGAGACTAGCGGCCATGCGTCGCCTGCCGCCACTGACCGCGCTCGAAGCGTTCGTGCAAGTCGCCCGACTGGGGTCGGTCAAGGCGGCCGCGGCGGAACTCGCGCTGTCGACGCCCGCGCTCAGCCGGCGGGTTCAGGCGCTGGAGCGCTATCTCAACCTCGTCCTGTTCGACCGCAAGCATCAGCATATGGAGCTGAACGCCGACGGCCAGCGGCTGATGCAGGAAATCGCGCCGGTGCTCGACAGCCTGAGCGTCGCGATCGAGGACGTGCTGCGCGGCGGCAAGGAATTGCGGTTGCGGCTGGGCGTTCTGCCGCTGTTCGCCAGCCAGCGGCTGATGCCGCGTCTCGGCGACCTGAAGCGCGACCATCCCGACCTGCTGATCGAGATCGACACCAGTCCGATGGCGAGCGTTCGTCTGGGAGACGGACTCGACGCCGCGATCATCCTGACGCGCGAGGTCGATCCGGCGTTGCACGCGCAGATTTTCGACGATGACGACATCTATCTGATTGCCAGCACACTGCGCGGGGAAGGGACGGGCGCCATCCGTGACCCGGCCGATCTCGGCCGCGAAACGCTGCTCTACCACCGTGATATGCCGACGATGTTCGAGGTGTGGCGCACCGCGATCGGCATGCCCGATCTTGCTCCGAAATCGATCGAATATTATGATTCGGGCCAGTTGATGCTGGAGGCGGCGGCGCAGGATCTCGGCATTGCGGTGATGCACAGCAGCCACTTCCGCTCGGCGCACGATCCCCGCCTGGTCCGGCTGTTCAGCGACGTGCAGGTGCCGAGTCCTTATCATTATTATTACGTCTGTCGTCCGCGTGCGCTGGAAAACAAGGCTGTGCGGCTGTTCGGAGAATGGCTGGCCGCAGCGCGGCTATAGGCCTTCGGGGGATCCCGCCGCGCCCGGGACGCCCGTCTTGCAAATGTGAAGGCGGTTTTGGTTAAGGCGATCAGGTCACGCGGTTGCCGATCTTCCCATTTCCGGTGTCGCGACGGATCATGATAGCCTGCCTAACGCAAGCGCTTGTTCGTGAAGCAATTTCCCAGAAGCGCGGAATTCCCCGGCTTGCGGGCGGGGGTCGTTTCGCCCGCACACCTTTAATTTACCCATTTTGCCTAATTGTCCTTTCCTGTCGTGGTGAGGAGAAAATGCATGCTTGGCTGGTTCGAAAAGACAGCTCCCATTCGCGCCAAGTTCAAGGCACTTCTGGCGGTACACGCTGCCTTGGCGGTGCTAGGTCTGACGGGTACGCTGCTGGTAACCCAGGGCATGGTAGCAATCGGCCTGGGCCTGAGCGTCGCGGCGCTGGTCCTGGCCGTGGTGACCGTCGTCGTGAGCGGCCGCCTGATCTGTACCCCCTATGTCGATACCGTCGTCCGCATGGAAGCGCTGGCGGCTGGCGATACGACCAGCAGGATCGCCTATCAGGACCATGAGGATTGCGTCGGCCGCATGACGAAGGCGATGCAGATCTTCCGCGACAATGCGCTCAAGGTCCAGCAGGCGGTCGAAGCGCAGGAGCTGGTCGTCGGCGAACTGGCGCGCGGGCTGGAGGCCCTGTCGACCGGTACGTTGACCTACACCATCACCACGCCGTTCGCGGGCGACTATGATCGCCTGCGCCTGCGCTTCAACGAAACCGTTGCGGGCCTTGAGCAGATTATCTCGCAGGTCGCCGGTTCGGCGCAGAGCGTTCATACCGGGTCGGGCGAAATCCGCGCGGCGTCCGAGGATCTCTCGCGCCGCACCGAGCAGCAGGCGGCCTCGCTCGAGGAGACTACCGCTGCCATGGGTCAGGTGACCGCCATGGTCGGCGAAACGGCTCGCGGCGCCGTCGAGGTGCGAGGCGCCGTCGGTGCCGCGCACAAGGACGCGAGCGAAGGCGGCGAGGTCGTCCGCCAGGCGGTCAGCGCGATGGATGCGATCGAAAAAAGCTCGCAGGAAATCGGCCAGATCATCAACGTCATCGACGGGATCGCCTTCCAGACGAACCTGCTCGCGCTGAACGCGGGTGTCGAGGCGGCGCGCGCCGGCGACGCGGGCAAGGGCTTTGCCGTGGTCGCGAACGAGGTGCGGGCGCTGGCGCAGCGGTCAGCGGACGCGGCGAAGGATATCAAGGCGCTGATCACCACGTCCAGCCAGCAGGTGACCCATGGCGTCGGCCTGGTCGGCGAGACCGGCAAGATGCTTGACCGAATCGTAACCAAGATCGCCGATATCAATGGCCTGATCAACGAGATCGCCACCAGCACCGAAGCGCAGGCGGCGAATCTGCAGCAGGTGAACGGCGCCGTCGGTGACATGGACAAGATGACGCAGCAGAATGCCGCGATGGTCGAGGAATCGACTGCTGCCGCCCGCACCCTGGCGGCGGAGGCCGACGAACTGGCCGCGCTGGTCGAACGCTTCGAGCTTCGATCGAAGTCGGCCAAGCTCGCCGCGCGGACACAGTCCCACCGTCCGGCCGCCCGGCCGAGCGCACCGCGCGCGGTGGCTCCGGCGGTGCAAGGCAATCTCGCGGTCAAGAACGACGTCGATACGGACGACTGGTCCGAATTCTAATGGGGTCCCGCAGCGGGACCAGCGCTGCGGAACCGGACGATATCTTTGGGGGAAAGCATAATGGTCGCAAACATTCTCGGCCTGTCAGCCGACCTGGATCGCGTGAATGTCGCGAGCCTTGCCCGCGAAGCCAATGAGATGGTGGCGAGCGGTATCGACGTGCTTCGCCTCGATGGTTCTGCGGTCGTCCGCGCCCGGCTGTGCTCGGTGCAGATGCTCGCAAGCGCCGCGAAGACCGCGATCGGAGCGGGGATCCCCTTTGTGATCGACAATCCATCGGATGAGCTGACGGCGGCGATTGAGCTGACGGGCCTGTCCGACATGCTACTCGGCGCGAACCAGGGGGATGCGCAATGACCAACGAGGACATCCTCAACATCTTCTTCGAGGAATGCGAGGAAGCGCTGGGCGGCGCCGAAACGGGCCTGATCGAGTGCCGCGAGGATCGCGCCACCGACGAGACGGTGAACAGCATTTTCCGGGCGGTCCATTCGATCAAGGGCGGCGCGGGGGCATTCGGCTTCACCCTCCTCCAGGCCTTCACGCACAAGTTCGAGACGGTGCTGTCGTTCGTTCGCGACGGACAGCTCCCGCTCAGCAACACGCTCACCGGCCTGATGCTGCGGGCGTTCGATACGCTGGCCGATCATGTCGCGGCGGCGCGCGGACAGGGCGACATGCCCGACGACGCCGCGCTCAGCGCCGAGCTGGAAGAGATCGCGGCCCGCGCCGAGGCGGGGCTTGCGATCGACGATGCGGCGGCGGAAGAGCCGACGGCGGAGTCGGCGGATACCGCCAGCGCGATTCCCGAGCTGGACTTCGACCTTGACGGCCTCATCGACGCGATCGGCAGCGACGACGGCCAGCCGGCAGTTGCGGCCGACGCCGCGCCGGAGCCGTCGGTCGCCGATGACTGGACCGTGCTCATCCGGCCCGAATCGGGCGCGATGGCCAATGGCGGCGACCCGCTGCTGCTGCTTCGCGAACTCGTGGCGCTCGGCGGCCGCTGCGTTGCGGTCCATCACCAGCATATTCCCGAGCTCGGCCAGTTCGATGCCGCCTGCGCCTATGTCGGCTGGCGCTTCGCCGTGCCCGGCTCGGTCGACGAGGATCATATCCGCGAGATCTTCGAATTCATCGGCGACGACTGCGCTCTCGAAGTCATTCGCGGCGACGGTACCGCCCAGTTCGCCAAGTTGATGGAGGAACCGCCCGTCCAGGACGAGGCTGCCATCCATAGCGATCCCTTCGTGCTTACGCCTGTCGCGGTGCCGGCGGTGGCGGTGGAAGCTCCCGCTCCCGTATCCCAAGCCGCGCCCGAGGTGCAGGAATCTCCAGCACTTGCGGTTGCGGCCGCGCCCGCTGCGGCTCCGGCTGCGACCGCCGTTGCCCCGGTCCCGGCCGAAGAGCCCGTTCGTAAGGCGGCAGCCAGCGGCCAGACGATCCGCGTCGATCTGTCGAAGCTCGATCGGCTGATCGATACCGTCGGCGAGCTCGTCATCGCTCAGGCGATGATGGCGCAGCGCCTGTCCGACCATGGCCTTGCCGCGATCGACGAACTCGGCATGCTCGACCAGCTCACCCGCGAGCTTCAGGACAGCGCCATGTCGATCCGCGCCCAGCCGATCGGATCGGTGTTCAGCCGCGTGCCGCGAATCGTCCGCGAACTGGAAACCGAGACCGGCAAGCGCGTGCGTCTGGAGGTGTCGGGCGAGCAGACCGAGCTCGACAAGACCGTCGTCGAACGGCTCGGCGAACCGCTGACTCACCTCGTTCGCAACGCGATCGACCATGGGCTGGAAACGGCGGAGGCGCGTGTCGCCGCCGGCAAGTCGCCCGAGGGCGTGGTGCGCCTGTCGGCCGAGCATCGGTCGGGACGAATCCTCATCTCCATCTCCGACGACGGCGCGGGCATCAACCGCGAGCGCGTCTATAGCAAGGCTGTCGAGAAGGGCCTGATCGCCCCCGACGCGCAGCTCACCAACGAGGAGATCGACAATCTGATCTTCGCGCCCGGCTTCTCGACCGCCAAGACGGTGTCCAACATCTCCGGCCGCGGCGTCGGAATGGACGTCGTGCGTCAGAATGTGAAGGATCTGGGCGGCCGCATCACCATCCAGTCGATCCCGGGGCAGGGCAGCGTGTTCACGCTCGCTCTGCCGCTGACGCTTGCCATTTCGGATGGCATGATCGTGTCGGTGGGCGACCAGACGCTGGTGGTTCCGCTGAACCATGTCGTCGAAAGCCTCCGTCCGGCCCCGGCCGACCTGCGTCCGATGGGCAATGGCCGGACGATGCTCGACGTACGCGGCACCTTCCTGCCGATCATCCCCGTCGCGCAGAATGTCGGCGCCCTCAACGGCGCATCGACGCCCGAGGAAGGCGTGCTGATCGTTGTGGAGACGGAGGATAGCGGTTCGGCGGTGCTGATGGTCGACACCATCCTCGACCAGCGCCAGTTCGTCATCAAGAGCCTGGAGACCAACTATCGGCCGGTGCCGTGCGTGGCGGGCGCAACGATCCTGGGTGACGGCAAGGTGGCGCTGATCCTCGACGTCGATGCGCTCGTCGGATCGCAGGTCCATTATGCGCAGACAGCCACGCGGATCGCCGCATGACGGTCGAAGCGACGGGGCGGTTCATGGCCTTCCCGGGGGTCAGCGAGCATGTCTACGGCCCCCGCGATTTCGACCGGATCCGCGAGCTCATCTACCGGGAATCGGCCAATGTGCTGCCGCCCAGCAAGTCTACGCTGGTGTACAGCCGGCTGGCGCCGCTGGTCCGCAACAGCGGATCGGGCACCTTCTCCAACTATATCGCGAAGATCTCTGACGATGCGGAGGAGCGGCGACGCGCGGTCCAGGCGCTGACCACCAACCACACGGGCTTTTTCCGCGAGGAGCATCATTTCGAGCACTTCGCCGAGCATGTCCGCCCCGTCATCCTCGACAGGATCAAGGCGCGCCAGCCGGTCCGGCTTTGGTCGTCGGCCTGTTCCAGCGGCGAGGAGGTCTATTCGCTGTGCATGACCCTCCTCGGCAGCGACCGCAATGTCGCGCGGCAGATTCTGTCGGCCGATGTGGCGGTCCTGGCCACCGACATCGCCGACCATGTCCTCGAAAAGGCGCGGGCAGGGCGCTATCCGGCTGATGCGCTTGCGCCGGTGCCGAACGACCTGCGCGCTGCCTGGCTCCAGATGGACGCCGATGGCGGCGTGGTCGCGGAAAGCGTGCGCAATCTCGTCCGCTTCCGCCGGCTCAATCTCGTCAAGCGCTGGCCGATCACCACAAGCTTTGACGTGATCTTCTGCCGCAACGTGATGATCTACTTCGACCAGGAGACCAAGGACCAGCTTGTCGACCGCTTCGTCGATCATCTGGAACCCGGCGGGTACCTCTATGTGGGTCATAGCGAAAGAGTGATGGGGCGGGCGGCAGCCCGCGTCGAACTGGTCGATAAAACAACATATAGAAGGCTTTGACCATGGCGATACGCTTGCTCATCGTTGACGACAGCGCCACCATGCGGGCGCTGCTGCGCCTCCTGCTCGAGAGGGAACCCGACATCGAAGTGGTCGGCACGGCCGCCGACGCGCAGGAAGCGCGCGGGCTGATGCGCGAGCTCAATCCCGATGTGGTGACGCTCGACATCGAAATGCCGGGAATGAACGGCCTCGAGTTCCTCGACAAGATCATGCGCCTGCGGCCGACGCCGGTGATCATCGTCTCGACGCTGACGCGCGAGGGCGCGCACACGACGATGCGCGCGCTCGAACTGGGGGCGGTCGATTGCTATGCCAAGCCGACGGGAGCCAGCGACATCATCGCGGCCGATGGCGGCCGGCTGGCGGACCTCGTCCGCGTTGCCGCGCAGGTCAAGCGCCATCACCGGATCGCCGGGCAGGGCAACGGCCGCATGGAGCAGGCGGTTCGCAGCGTGCAGGGCGGCGGTTCGGGCGCGCTGCTGGCGATCGGCGCATCCACCGGAGGCGTCGAGGCGCTGAGCAACGTGCTTCGCACCTTCCCGGAGGATTGCCCGCCGACGGTCATCGTCCAGCATATCAACGGCCAGTTCGCGCCGGCCATGGCATCGCGGCTCGACAATGTCTGCGCGGCGAGGGTTGTGCTCGCCGAACCCGATCTGCCGATCCGGCGCGGACATATCTATATCGCGCCGGGCAACGACCGGCACTTCACCGTGCGCGGCGGGGCAGGCGGCATTTCCTGCCGTATGCGGCCGGGCGACCCGGTGTCCGGTCACCGGCCGAGCATCGACGCGCTGTTCCACTCGGTTGCGGAAGCGTTGCCGGGCCGCTCTGTCGGAGTTCTGCTGACGGGAATGGGTCAGGACGGCGCGCGGGGCTTGCTCGCGATGCGCAATGTCCGCTGCCCGACCATCGCCCAGGACCAGGAAACCTGCGTCGTCTATGGCATGCCGCGTGCCGCAGTCGAACTCGGTGCCGCCGAATATGTCGTCGGATTGCCGGCGATTGCGGGCAAGGCGCTTTCGCTGCTGGCGGCCTGACATGTTCAACGCCGCCATTTCGCCGGCCGCCACGCCGCGCCACCGGATCACGGTGATGCAGGGCATGGTTGAAGCCTCGGCCGATCCCAACGTCGTCCTCACGACAATCCTCGGCAGCTGCATCGCCGCCTGCCTGTACGACCCGCTCGCGCGGGTCGGCGCGATGAACCATTTCCTGCTCGCCGAACCGCTGCGCCAGGACGAGGCGTCGAAGGCGGATACGCACTACGGCATTTACCTGATGGAAATGCTGGTCAACGCCATGCTCAAGATGGGGGCGGCCAAGCAGCGTATGCGCGCGCATGTTTATGGTGGTGGGAACATTCATCAGAACATGCAGCGCATCGGCACCGCAAATTCGTTGCTGGCTGAACGCTTTTTAAAGGCGGAGGGGATAGAGATATCCCACCAGGATACGGGGGGAACGATCGCGCGCCGCGTGGACTTCCTGGCGGCCAGCGGAAAAACCCGCTGCCGCAGGGTCGAGGACGCCGCAGCGCCGCCGGTCAAACCGATCGAGGTCCAGAACCGCTCTGTTGGCGACGTCGAGTTTTTTTGAACGGCAGATATTGGGAATCGAACGAGGGAAATGATGGAAAAGGTCACCCGTATACTGACGGTCGATGACAGCCGCAGCATGCGCACCCTGCTGCGTGTTGCGCTGACCGAACGTGGCTATGACGTCTGCGAGGCCGAGGACGGCATCGAGGCGCTGGAATGGCTCGAAACCAACAGCGCGGATGTCATCATCACCGACATCAACATGCCGCGCCTGGACGGTTTCGGCCTGATCGAGCAGGTGCGCGCGGGAACGCGGCATCTCGATCGCCCGATCCTGGTGCTGACCACCGAAAGCTCCGACGACAAACGCAAGCGCGCGCGTGACGCGGGCGCAACCGGCTGGATCGTCAAGCCGTTCGACGCCGAAAAGCTGGCGGCGGCGGTAAGGCGCGTGGCGCACTGACCGGCGCCTGCCTTGCCTGTCTTTCGTTCCTTTCCCTGCTCTGACTAAGAAAAGAAGGTCCCCTCCATGTCCGCCAAGAAGACCAGAGTTCTGATCGTCGACGACTCGGTGACCATGCGCGCCCTTTTTACGGCAGCGCTGGAGAAATCGAGTGACATCACGGTTTTGGACGCCGCAGCGGACGCGGCTGAGGCACGCGAGCTGATCGCGTCGCTGAAGCCCGACGTGATCACCCTCGACGTCGAAATGCCCGGCATGAACGGCATCGAGTTCCTCGAGGAGATCATGACCAAGAACCCGATGCCGGTCGTGATGCTCTCGACCCTCACGCAAAAGGGTGCCGAAGTGTCGCTCAAGGCGATGGAGCTGGGCGCGGTCGACTGCTTCCCCAAGCCGCAGCAGGCCTCGCCCGAGGAGTTCAACAAGATTTCCGACAAGCTGTGCAAGCTGGTCGTCGCCGCTGGCCGCAGCAACGTGCGCAAGCCCGCCGATCGCGAAGAGGGGCGGCGCGCGGTCGCCGACGGCAGCAACTACAAGTGGAACGGCTCGATCGTCGCGATGGCCGCCTCCACCGGCGGCATCGAGGCCTATATGGAATGCCTTGCGGGTCTGCCCCGCAACTGCCCGCCGATCCTCATCCTCCAGCAGATGGAGGAAGGGCTTGCGGTCGGCTTCGCGTCGAAGCTCAACCAGGCGATCCAGCCCGAGGTTCGGCTGGCCGGCGACGGCGAAAAGCTGCTGCAGGGCTATGTCTATGTCGCGGCTGATCCGAATACGCATGTCGTCGTCGACAAATGGCCGAGCGGCAGCATCCGCTTGCTTCCGCGCGACCCGGTGAAGGGCTTCCGTCCCTCCGCCGACCTTCTCTTCGCGGCGCTTGCCAAGACCGCCGGAGCGCGCGCGGTCGCCGCGATCCTGACCGGAATGGGTGACGACGGCGCGATGGGACTGTCGGCGATCAAGGCCGCCGGCGGACTGACCCTCTGCCAGAGCGTCGATAGCGCCTTGGTGCCCGAGGTGATCGAGGCGGCGATCGCCAAGGACCCCAATATCCGGCAACTCGCGCTGGCGGATTTGTGCGATACCGTCCTTGGCGCGACGTCGCAGGACAAGGCGGCTGCCTGATGGAGCATGAACCCGCCTTCGACCGAACGGCCCATCCGCCCGCGGACCCGCCTCATTCCATCAACGCGCTGATTTGCACGTTGATCGCGAAGGAGCTGGACGTGATCCGCAGCAAGCTGGAGGACATGGGCGAGAATCTGTGCAACGAGCCGATCTTCGTCACGCAATATTGTGACACGCTCCAGTCGATCGACGAGCTGTCGCAGCGGCATGAGAATCTGGCGCGCCTCCTGCGATCCGCCGACATGGAAGCGGCGATCGACAGCATCACCCTCGAAAGCCTGCGCAACCGCCTGCTCGACGCCGCGACCAGCCAGCTCGCCATGATCAGCGAGCGGCCCGACGGTGCCGGAGCGTCCTGGCAATCGGTGTAGAGATCCCGCCGACGATCGAAAATGTCGCTGCGCACCTTTCCTCTCCGCAAAGCGGACGGTAAGGCGGTTGCTGCAGTGTAACATTTGGTCGAGACAGGATGCCAGCTTCCGCCGATGCGTATTCCGGTTCGCCCCGCTGGCTGGCCGGACAGTTTCGTTACCTCAGGGTACTGGTGCAGCAACCGCGCGAGACGGGTTCGATCGTCCCCAGCAGCGCCAGCCTCGGCCGCCTGATGGCCGCGCAGGTCGATCCTGATGGCGGGCCTGTCATCGAACTGGGCGGCGGGACCGGCGCTCTTACCCGGCAGATCCTCGCGACGGGGCTCGACCACGCGATGCTCGAGGTGGTCGAGATGAACGCCCATTTCGCGCGCGGGCTTCGCCACATGTTCCCGGCGGTCAGCATCCTGGAGGCGCGGGCGGAAGCGATCGGGGCCTATGCCGCGCATGGCCGCGGCGCCTATCAGGCGGTGATCAGCGGCCTGCCGTTGCTGGCCATGAAGCCGCATGAGCAGAGCGCGATTCTTTCTGAGGCGCTGGACCTTCTCGCGCCGGGCGGGTCGATCATCCAGTTCACCTATTCGCCGGGTTCGCCGATCCGCCGCAGCGTCCGCGACGCGCTGGGGATCGAGGTGCGGCGGGTCGGATCGACATGGCGCAACCTGCCGCCCGCGACCGTTTTCGCGATCAGCCGGCGGATTGACAGCATGGCCTGCGCGGCGTAATCGCCGCCTCCGTCAAGGGTTCCCGCTGTAACGGCGGGTGAAAAGGGAAGCCGGTGGAAACCCGGCGCTGTTCCCGCAACTGTAACCGGAGAGTCCCGCCTCACTACGCCACTGCGCTCGTTCGCGAGCATGGGAAGGCGAGGCAGCGGACGCTGACCCGGAAGCCAGGAGACCTGCCTTTGGCCGTCTGTCCTCCGCTGGCCGGGAATAGCCATGCGGACGAGGCCGAAACCCTCGCGTGACGACATCGGATCGGGGTATGCCCGGCCGTTGCGCACGCGCGTCGGCCGTGCCTGCCCCATGCGTGAAGGGGCAAGTGAATGATACGGAACAGATTGGAAGCAAGCAGGCTGGCTCTCGTGCTGGGGGCGGCGCTGGCCGTCCCGCACATGGCGTCGGCCGATGAAGGTGGACCCGCCGACATCGTCGTGGTGGCGAGCGGTGTGGCGCAGCCTGCGGACAGCGTGGCTCAGTCGGTAACGGTTCTCGACCGCGAACTGATCGAACAGCGGCAGACGGTGGCGGTCGCCGACCTGATCGCGACGACGCCCGGTGTGGCGCTGGCACGCAATGGCAACGCCGGCAGCGTGACGAGCCTGTTCGTTCGCGGTGCGGAAAGCGACCAGGTGCTCGTCCTCATCGATGGCGTTCGCGTCAACGACCAGTCATCGCCCACCGGAGCCTATGACTTCGGTGCTCTCCAGACCGGAAGCATCGACCGGATCGAGATCTTGCGCGGTGCGAACTCGACGATCTGGGGCAGTCAGGCGCTGGGCGGCGTGGTCAACATCATCACCGCCATGCCGCCTGAGGACGGTGTGCTCCTCAATGCCAATGCCGAATATGGAGCGCACGATACCGGGCAGGCCAGCGCAAGGGTCGGCTATGCGACGGGGCCGGTTACTGCCTCGCTGGGCGGTGCCTGGTACTCCACCGATGGAATCTCGGCGACAACCGCCGATGACGAGCGCGACGGCAACGAGCAATATCAGGTGAACGGCCGTGTCGATATCCGCGTCGCGGAAGGCTTTGGCCTCGATCTTCGTGGCTTCCACAGCCGCAGCGACCTCGAACTCGACGGCTTCACGCCCGAGGGCGTGACCAAGCAATCGACGCTGTACGCAGGCGGCAGGGGCGCGTTGCTCGATGGATCGCTCAACCTGCGCGGCGGATATTCGCTGAGCGACACGCGCCGGTCGAACGGCGGAGCATTCCCGTCGCTTTTCCGAGGACGCGCCGAGCGGGCCGAGTTTCGCGGTGACTGGCGTGCGTCGTCAAAGCTGTGGTTCGTCTTCGGCGCAGAGAATGAATGGACCAGCGCCGACAACAGCTTCCTGCTCGCCGAGCAGCGCAGTCGTCTGACGAGCGTCTATGGCCAGGTCCAGCTCATGCCGGTCGAAGGGCTGACCCTCACCGGCGGCGCGCGCCATGACGATCATCGCCAGTTCGGCGGCGAGACGAGCTTCTCGGCCGGTGCGGCCTGGCGGATCGGTGCGACACGTCTGCGCGCATCCTATGCGGAGGGGTTCAAGGCGCCAGCGCTCGATCAGCTCTTTGCCGATTACGGCAATGTCGGTCTGACGCCCGAACGCTCGCGCAACATCGACGCAGGCGTGGAACAGTCGTTCCTCGACGGGCGGGTGACCGCCGCCGTCACCTGGTTCGACCGCAGGACGAGCGACCAGATCGTCTTCTTCAGCTGCTCGACCAATCCCGATCCGCTGTGCGAAGGGCGCGGCGAATTTGGTGCCTACTACCGCAACGTCCGCCGCACCACGGCTGACGGGGTGGAGGCGGAACTGACCGTCCGTCCCGATGACTCGCTGGTTCTGCGGGCCAATTACACCTACCTCAACGCGCGCAACCGGTCGGCGCCTTTCGACGGGCTGCAACTCCCGCGCCGTCCGCGCCAGACGCTCAACGGCAGCGTCGACTGGACCTACGACCGTTATGCGCTGGGCGCGACGGTACGGCTGGTCGGAGATGCCTTTGACAACATTGCCAATAGCGTCAGGCTTGACAGCTATGCGGTGGCGGACGTCCGGGCGAGCGTGGAGATTGCCGACGGCATCACGCTATATGGCCGCGTGGAGAATCTGTTCGACACCGACTATGCCACCGCCTTCGGCTATCGCACGCTCGGCCGGTCCGCCTATGGCGGTATCCGCGTGACGCTGTGACGGGCAGGGGGCGCATCGCCGTTTCCGCGCTGCTGATGGCGGCGCTGGCGGCGTGCGCCCCCGCTTCGTCGTCACGGCAACGGGAGGCGGGTTCCGCTTCGCCGACGCTGCTGTCGATGAACCCGTGCATCGACGCCATTCTGTTTCAGGTGGCCGACCCGGCGCAGATCGTCGCGGTCAGCCACTACAGCCAGGATCCCCGGTCCAGTTCGGTCGATGTCGCGCGCGCCCGCCGCTACCGGGCGATCCACGACACCGCCGAGGAAGCCATCGCGCTTCGGCCCGACATCGTGCTGCTCGGCCCGCATGTCGCCCCCGCGACTCAGGCGGCGATTCGCGCGGCGGGGGTTCGCATCGTCAGCATCGGCGTACCCGTCAGCCTGAGCGAAGGCATAGAGCAGGTGCGTGAGGTCGGCGCTGTCGCCGGCCACGCCGGCCGGGGTGAAGTGCTCGCCCGGCGGATCGAGGCCTCGCTCGCGCAGGCGCGGCCGCCACTCGGCGCGGAGCCCGTACCCGCGATCATCCGCCAGCGCGACGGGCTGGTCCCGGGCGAGGGGACACTCGCCGACGAACTGTTGGCACAGACGGGTTTCCGCAACATGGCGAGCGCCTTCGGCCTTGCCCAATGGGACATATTGCCGCTCGAGCGGCTGGCCATGGACCCGCCGCGAATCGTGCTGACCGACCGGCGGGGCGGTGGCGGACTGCCGCGCCTGCCGCGTGACGGGGAGGGCAGCGTCGTGGCGCATTTCCCGGCGCAGCTGCTGCAATGCGCCGGTCCCAATCTGATCGAGGCGGCCGGGCGGCTGACCGCGATCCGGCGACAGGCGGTGGGTGCATGAGCCGTACCGCACGCCTGCTTCTGCTCGCGCTCGCGGTTGGTATCGCGTTCGCCTTGTCGCTGATGGCGGGCAAGGTGTGGATCGCGCCGTGGCGGATCGTCGCTGGTACCCCCGAGGCATGGATCATCGCCGAGCTGCGCGTGCCGCGCGCGATCCTCGGGCTGGCGGTCGGCGCCGGGCTCGGCATGGCGGGCGCTGCGCTCCAGGGGTATAGCCGCAATCCGCTGGCCGACCCCTCGATCCTCGGCATCTCCGCCAGCGCGGCGCTCGGCGCGGTCGCGGCGATTTTCTTCGGCGCCGGCGGCAATGTCGTCGCCGTGACCGGGGGAGCGATGGCGGGGGCGTTCGGCGCGGTCCTGCTCCTCGGCCTGCTCGCGGGCACCAGCGCCAGCGCGGTGGCGTTCATCCTGGCGGGGACGGTGCTGTCATCGCTCGCGGGCGCGCTGACCGCTTTGCTCATCAGTCTCGCGCCCAACCCCTTCGCGACGTCGGAGATCATCACCTGGCTGATGGGTGCGCTGACCGATCGCGGCTGGCGCGAGGTGAGCTTCGCGCTGCCGCTGATCGGCGCGGGATGCGTGCTGTTCACATTGGCCGGGCGACGGCTCGACGTGCTGACGCTCGGAGAGGATGTCGCGCGGTCGCTCGGCGTCGATCTCGCGCGGTTGCAACTGCTGCTGGCGCTCGCGCTGGCGCTCACCGTCGGTGCGTCGGTGGCGGCGACGGGGGTGGTGGGGTTCGTCGGCCTGATCGTGCCCCATATGCTGCGCCCGCTGTTCGGGGCGCAGCCCTCGCGGCTCCTGCTGCCGTCGATGCTTGGCGGAGCGGCGCTGGTTCTTGCTGCCGATGCCTGTGTCAGGCTGACGCCCGGCGCGGGCGAGCTTCGGCTGGGCATCGCGATGGCACTGATCGGCGCGCCCTTTTTCTTCCTGCTGCTCGTGCGGCATCGCCGGGATCTCGCCTGATGCTCGAAGCGTATGCCCTGACGGTACGCGCGGGCAGTGCCACGCTTCTCGACGCTGTGTCGGCACGCTTCGCCAAGGGACGCGTAACCGCAGTCCTTGGCCCGAACGGCGCGGGCAAATCGACGCTGCTCAAGGGCCTCTGCGGCCTTCGTTCCGCCGACGGGGGTGCGGCGCGTCTCGATGGTCAGCCGCTTGCCGCCATGGCGGCCCAGGCGCGCGCACGGCGGATCGGCTATCTGCCGCAACAGGCGCAGCTTCACTGGGATGTGGAGGTGCGCGCGCTGGTGGCGCTCGGTCGCCACCCGCATCGCGGTGGCTTCGGTCCGGCTGCGGCGAGCGACGAAGCCGCTATTGATCGCGCGCTGGCGGAAACCGACGCCGCCGCCTTCGCCGGCCGCCGCGCGGGTACGTTGTCGGGCGGGGAACTGGCACGGGTCATGCTCGCCCGGGTGCTGGCCGGGGAGCCCGAGTGGGTGCTCGCCGACGAGCCGTTCGCGGCGCTCGACATCGCGCATCGGCTCGACCTGTCCGACCGGCTGCGCGCGATCGCGGCGCGCGGGCAGGGGGTGATCGTCGTGCTTCACGACCTGTCGCTTGCCGCCCGTCTGGCGGACGATGTCGTGCTGCTCGACGGTGGCCGGCTTGTCGCCTTTGGCCGTGCGGACGACGTGCTCCGTTCCCCGGCGGTCGAGCGCGTGTTCGGTGTCGCCATGGAGCGCCATGTCCATGCCGACGGCACGATCAGCCTGATCCCGGCAAGGCGCTTTTCTTGAGCGCCGCTGCGTCCTACAAGATGGGCCATGCAACGCTTTGATGTCATCATTTCCGGGGGCGGGCTGGTTGGCCTGACACTCGCCATCGCTCTCGCCCGCCACGGAATCGGCTGCGCGGTCGTCGATCCCGCCGATCCCGCCGAGACGATGGCGCCGGGCTTTGACGGCCGCGTCTCCTCGATCGCGAGCGCGAGCTGGAAGATGTTCGGCGCGCTCGGTATTTCCTCGCATCTCACGGGGAATGCCGCCTGTCCCATCGACCGCATCTGGGTGAGCGAAGGGCTGACCGGCGGCGCTCTCGACTTCGCGCCCGACCCGGACGACGGCGCGCTCGGCTATATGGTCGAGAATCGCGAGCTTCGCCGCGCCATCGCGGCGGCGTCGGACATCGAGGGCCTTACCCGCTTCCAGCCCGACCGGGCGATCTCGGTCGAGCGCGACCTGAAGGGGGTGCGCATGACTCTGGCAAGCGGGCAGCAGATCGCGGGTTCGCTGCTTGTGGCGGCAGAGGGACGGGCGAGCCCCACGCGGGAGGCGGCGAACATCCCCGTCGCGCGCTGGGCGTACCGCCAGCGCGGCCTCGTCACCGCGATTACCCATGAGCGCGACCACGGCAACACCGCTTATGAAATCTTCTATCCCGGCGGCCCCTTCGCGCTGTTGCCGATGCGGAACGAAAGCGGTGAGGGCAAGAGGTCCGCTATCGTCTGGACCGTGCCCGAGCGCCATGCACCCGCGATGCTCAAGCTGGGTGAGGCGGCCTGGCTGGCGGAAGCGCGCAAGCGCATGGGCGATTTCCTGGGTGAGGTCCGGCTGGCCGCCCCGATGTCGAGCTATCCGCTCGGCTTCCACCGCGCGGCACGGATCACCGACACCCGGCTGGCACTTGTCGGCGACGCGGCGCACGGCATCCACCCGATCGCGGGGCAGGGGGTCAATCTCGGCTTTCGTGACGCCGCCGCCCTGTGCGAGGTGCTGGTGGAAGGGATGCGCATCGGCCTCGAGCCGGGCGACGCACAGCTTCTCGACCGCTACCAGCGTTGGCGCGCGCTCGATTCGATCAGCGTCACCTTGATGATGGACGGGCTGGTCCGGCTGTTCGACGTGCCGGGCCGGCTCCCCTCGGCCATCCGGGGCTTCGGCCTTGCCGCCGTGCAGAAGCTCGGCCCGCTCAAGGACCGCTTCATGGCGGAGGCGCGCGGCGAATCGGGTGCTCGGCCCCGTCTGTTGCTGGGCGAAGCGGTCTGAGCGCTCTCGCTGCGAGTGTCGCGCTCTCGGTCGACAGCTATGCCCTGCTGGGCGTGGCGGCGGCGCTGGCGGGCTTCATCGATGCGATTGCCGGCGGCGGCGGACTGATCACCATTCCCGCGCTTCTCGCCGCCGGAGTGCCGCCGGTGTCGGCGCTCGCCACCAACAAGCTCCAGTCGATGTTCAGCGTCGCTACCGCCTGCGCGCGCTTCGCCCGGACGGGCCTCATCGACCTTCGCGCCTATGGCACCACCGCCGCCGTCGTCTTCCTGTGCGCTGCGGCGGGCGGAATAGCGATCCAGTTCGTGCCGACCCGCATCCTGACCTATGTCATGCCGATCCTGATCCTGATCGTGGTGGCCTATGTGCTGTTCTCGCCGCGGATGACCGACCTCGACAGCCACGAGCGGCTGGGGCGCGGCGCCTATGCCCCGGTGGCGGGCGGCATCGGCTTTTATGACGGGCTGTTCGGCCCCGGTGCGGGCAGCTTCTACGCCACCAGCCTGGTGGCGCTGCGCGGCATGGGCCTGAAACGCGCGGTCGCGAACACAAAGCTGTTCAACTTCATGAGCAATTTCGCGGCCTTCATCATGTTCGCCATCGGTGGCCACATGCTGTGGATGGCGGGACTGATGATGGCGGCGTGCGGCATGGCGGGCGCATGGGTGGGCAGCCATTTCGCCATCCGCTTCGGCGCGCGCGTCATCCGCCCGTTGCTCGTGGTGATGTCGCTCGGTCTCACCGCCAAGATGGTGGCGGAGAACTGGCCGATCTGACCTGCTCGCCCTTATTGCAGGGTCGGTGACTGTCCCGCGTCGTCGGGGCCATGGAAGGCCATGAGCTGGATCAGCATTTCCGACCGGTCAGAGAGCGTGTCGACCTCCAGCACCGCCTGCTTGTCCGCGATGCCGAAGGGCGCGATCTGCGCGATGGCGTTGACGAAGGTTTCGTCGTCGAGCCGTTCGACGCTGTCCCAGTCGAGCGCATAGCCCAGCTTTTCCGCGAAGCGCCGCGTCTCGATCTCCAGTGCGGCCCGTTCGCTGCTCGACAGGATGCCCGGATCGTCCTCCTCCTCGCTGAGCGGCAGCGCGTCGACCTGGCGGAAGGGGGTGGCGACGTCGAGTTCGCGCACGACCCTGAACCGTGCCTCACCCTCCAGAATGATGTTGAAGCGGCCGTCCTCCATCGCTTCGACATCCGCGATTCGCCCGATGCAGCCGATCTGAAAGACGGGGGGCGGCTCGCCAGGGCCGCGCGGCTGGATCATCCCGATCCGCTGGTCCCGCGCGAGCGCGTCGGAGATCATCGCCCGGTAGCGTGGCTCGAAAATGTGCAGCGGCAGCTGCATGCGCGGAAACAGGATCGCGCGCGGCAGGGGAAAGATGGAGAGCCGGCGGGCGGTGGGCATGGGCGCGGCGTCAGGCGAACAGGATGGCCGACAGCCGCCGACGCTGGCCCGCGACCCACGGGTCCTCAAGCCCCACCGCCTCGAACAGCGTCAAAAGCTGATTGCGTGCCGCACCCTCGTTCCAGGCGCGGTCGCGCGCGATGATGTCGAGCAGCGTGTCGGCCGCCGCGTCGCGGTCGCCATTCGCCATCAGGCCGCTGGCCAGCTCGAACCGCGCATCGAGATCGTCGGGATCGGCGGCGATCCGCGCCTGAACCGCCGACAGGTCGGCGACCGGCCGGGCGCTTTGTGCCAGCTCCAGCGCGGCGCGCGCGCGCGTGATCGCGGCATGGCCTGCCACGTCCTCGGGCAGTTCGCCGAGCAACTGCGCGGCCTCCTCGGCCTGTCCCACCGCCAGCAGCGCGCGGACAAGCCCGCCGATCACCTCGGCATTGTCGGGGGCGATATCGACGAGCTGGCTGAAGATCGACAGCGCCCGCTCGGCATCGCCGCCGGTCAGCGCATCCTCACCCATCGCGATCAGTGGGGCGAGGTCCTGCGCCTGCCGCGAATCGTCGCTTTCCACGGGCAACTGGGCAAGAATCTGGTCGATCATCCGCTTGAGCTGGCTCTCCGTGCGGGCCTGCGTCAGGTCGGCGACCGGCTGGCCCTGAAAGATCGCATAGACGGTGGGGATCGACTGGACCCTGAACTGGCTGGCGATGAACCGGTTCTCGTCGACGTTGATCTTGACGAGCATGACGCCCTTGGCCGCGTAGTCGGCGGCGACCTTTTCCAGCACCGGCGTCAGCTGCTTGCACGGCCCGCACCACTCCGCCCAGAAGTCGAGGATGACCAGCGACGTTTGCGACGGTTCGACGACATCGCGACGGAACGCCTCCACCGCCTGCCTGTCCTTCTCGCTCAAGCCGAGGGTTGCCACTTTACTTCTCCTGCATTGCACGGGCCGCGCCCGCATATGGGGACGAGCGCCCCGCGAGCGCAAGGGGAATAGCGGCCCAGAGGAGCGCCGCGCAGCTCCCGCGAGGCGCTTCCTTGCTGTCATGATTTTCGACATGTTTTTTGGCTTGCCGCCACCCGGAGGCGATGCTAGTTGCGCGCCTCACCCCGGCGGGCCCCACGGTCCGCTGCAGCCAGAGCGGGCGTAGCTCAGGGGTAGAGCACAACCTTGCCAAGGTTGGGGTCGAGGGTTCGAATCCCTTCGCCCGCTCCAGTTTTCATAGATAAATCAGTGCGATGATCGCCCTTCGGGCGAGACGAATTTGCGCCTTCGACCTGTGTCGCCACCATGTCGCCACCGGGATGAAATTCGGCGCTCTCCGAACTGAGGCATTTCCGCCTCCGATGTGACCGGGTCTCTCGGTCATTTGCCTACATCGTGATAGGCATCGCAAATCCGAGCGTGGCTGGTTTCGACGCCGGGCGACAATCGGATGGATGGCATGCATTGCGCTGTTGGGGGACATGGTTAGCGCAACGAGCTTGACGGGGGCCGCTGGAGAACATTTCGTGATGAGCGAGCTTCTGCGTCGAGGCCTAATCGCGGCGCGGCAAGGGTTCGGATCGCGGTTGGCATTTGGGCAAGAAACACGAACACCTAACTTTGAGCTTTGCCCGATTTTCCGAAGATCCATGGTCGTCAGCGGGTTGATGAACGGCGCGTTTTGAGCGGAATAGTCTTCGTCAATCACAATGGGCTGCGGCGGTGCTGTGGGCCGCAGGAATATACGGGGCCGCTGCTCTCTTCGACACCCTTCCCAAGGCGCAGTGGCTCTTGCTGATCGCGGTTATGATGCAGACTGGTTCCGTGATGCCTTGCCCTACCTACATCTGCAGTCCATTGGCTACCCGCGTTGCGACGGTCGCGCTGCCCAGCAGCGTTGCGACCGGGCGCCCGTCTGACAGGCGGGTGTCGCCCCACCAGTCTGGCGCGAGGGCCAGCGATTCCGCACCGGCCAATGCCTCAGCGGTACGGATGGCGACGATGCACAGAAGCCCCTTGCCGCCCGCCCGGCGCCGGAACGCAACGACATGCCCCGCCTTCGGCCCCTCGACCGCGATCGGCTCATAGCTCGCTCGTGCGAACAGCTCGGGATGTGCGCGACGAAGGTGGAGGAGGTCGCGCAGCAGCGCGAACTTCGCGGCATCGGGTGATCCGTCGGCAAGCGGCATCCCGCCCGCCAGCATCGCCCGACGCACGGCATAATCGACGGGTCGGCGATTGTCGGGATCGACAAGGCTGAAGTCGGCCAGCTCGCACCCCTGATAGCAATCGGGGACGCCCGGCAAGGTGCAGCGAAGCGCAAGCTGGGCGAGCATGTTGGCGAGGGCCGGCGCGGCGGTCCAGGCAAGGAAACGCTGCAGTTCCGCCAGAAATGCGCCGCCCGCGTCCCTGTCGAGCAGCGCGCGGACGAGGTGCGCGGCGCCGTCTTCATAGGCCTCGTCGGGTGCCTCCCATGACGACCGGAGCTTGGCCTCGCGGAGAGCCTTTTCCTGCCAGGCGATCACCCGCTCGGCAAAGGCCGACAGGCCGTCGGCGTCGTCCGCGCGCAGGTCGCTGGGCCAGGCGCCGTACAGCGTCTGGTACAGCGCATAGCGGTCTGCGGGATCGACATCCGGCACCAGCTCCTGCGCCAGATGCTCCCAATTGGTGACGCAGGCACGCCACTCCTCTGGCACTTCGCTCAGCACGGCGAGCCGCGCTCGGACATCCTCGCCCCGCTTGTGATCGTGCGTGGCTGTGGTCAGCATCGCGCCCGGCCAGTTGCGTGCGCGGTCTTCGCTTATCGCATGGAAGGTGGGAACCGGCATGGAAAAGCGGTTCGCATCGAAACCCACGTCGGTCCGCGAAAGCAGACGCCCGTAGCGATAGAAGGCGGTGTCCTCGACCGCCTTGGCGGCAATCGGCGCCGAAAGCTGCTGGAACCGCCTGACCGCCTCCGCGGCAAGCGTCGGATCGCCGGGGCCTTTGCCGGCGAGCCAGTCGAGGATCGTATCGACGACACTTGCCTCGCCCGGCGGGGTGAAGCGGGCGGCGCGGCGCCGCACCTCCTCGCGGATGGCGGCATCGCGTGCAGGGGCGTCGCGTCCGGTGCCGTAGGTGCGATACACGGGGAACACCCACAGCATCCGCTCGATCGCACGGCGCAGCATGCCGGTGGTCAGCCCGGCGGTGGTGGCATCACTCCCGGCCAGCGCGGCAAGGGCCTCGACACAGCCGCCAAGCTGACCCTCGAAGGCCCAGCGGAGCATGTCCTGCCGCGCGGCCAGTTCCTCCGCCTCGAAGTCGAGCGAGCGCCCGCTGACCTCGTGCCAAAGCGCCGTCAGCGGCGCCTCGCCTTCGGGCGCGTGCAGCAGCGCCGACACCTGCTCCATGAAGTCATAGCCGCTGGTGCCGTCGATGCCCCAGTCCTCGGCAAGCGGTTCGCCCGCACCCAGAATCTTTTCGACGACGATCCACGCCGGGCCGGGGGGTACGCCTTCGGGCCGGGCGATCCCGTCCATCCTCTGGCGCAGGCGGCGACAATAGCCGGCGGGATCGGTCAGCCCGTCGACATGATCCACGCGCAGCCCGTCGATCAGCCCTTCGGCGTAGAGCCGGAAATAGAGCGCATGGCTTTCATCGAACACCGCCTCGTCCTCGGCGCGGAGGCCGGCAAGCTCGCTGATCGTGAAAAACCGACGCCAGTTGAGCGCATCATTGGCACTGCGCCACCAGCCCAGCCGATAGTGCTGGGCGTCGAGCAGCGCGGGGAGGTCGAGGCCATGGCTTTCCGGCGAGAGCGGCAGCCGCTGTTCGCCATAGAGCGTCAGGACGGGCTCGCTGCCCGATCGGTCCACACCGATCACGCCGTCCGCCAGCGCCTGCGATAGCGGAGAACCGAGCACCGGCAGCAGGATCGGCTGTCGCCAGTCGATATCGAAGAAGCGCGCGTAGCGGCTGTCGCGCCCATGTTTCAGGACATCGTTCCAATAGGGGTTCGCGCCGCCGGCGACACCCATATGGTTGGGAACGATGTCTATGACGATCCCCATGCCGCGCGAGCGGAGCGCCGCGACGAGCGAACGGAATGAGTCCTCTCCGCAGAGTTCCGGGTTGATGCGAGCGGGATCGGCAACGTCATAGCCATGGGTCGAGCCGGGTACCGCCAGGGTGACCGGCGAGGCATAGACATGGCTGATGCCGAGGTCGGCGAGATAGGGGACCAGCACCTCCGCATCGGCGAAGGTGAAGTCGCGGTGGAACTGGAATCGATAGGTCGCTCTGGGGGTCATGACCGGCGGGCCTCGTTGATCGCCTTCGTCCGAGCGGCGACATCGGCCTGGGTGAGCAGCGCGTCGGTGGCGGCGGGCAGGCGCCGGCGCCAGTTGGGATGTTCGTCGATCGTACCCGGCAGGTTCGGCTGCTCCACGGCGCCGATCAGATCCTCGACGGGCAGGATCGCCAGCGGGCAGGCGCTCGACGCGACATGGACCAGCGCGGCGTCCACGACCGGCGAGGGCGTTTCGATCGGCGGTTCGGCGATGGTGGTGGCTCCCGATTTCTCAAGGGCTAGCCACAGGAGATGACGATCGCCTGTTCTCTCTGCCTCCGCCTCGTCAGCGGGCACGCCGCGGTCGAGATCGCGGTTCCACGCGATGTCGCGCCCGCGCCACCAGCCGGCAACGGTGGGGAGGTCATGCGTGCCGGTCATCGCCACCGCCTGATCGTCCCAGTCGGACGGGGGGGCGAAGGCGCCCTCCTCGTCGCGCTCGAACCAGAGGACGCGCATGCCGAGCAGCGCCCGCTCCTCCAGCTTCGGTCGCAGCCCTTCAGGCACCGTGCCCAGATCCTCGCCGATCACGATGGCGCGTGCCCGCTGGGATTCGATGGCGATGATCCGCAGCATGTCGTCGAGCGGCATCGTCAGATAGGCACCTTCGGCGGAGGAGGCACCGTTGGGCACAAGCCACAAGCGCCTGAGGCCGAGGGCATGGTCGATGCGGATGCCGCCCGCCTGGCCGAGGCTGGCGCGCAAGGTCGCGATGAAGCCGGCGAACCCCGTCCGCTGGAGTGCAAAGGGCGAGAGGCTGGTGATGCCCCAGCTTTGCCCCTCCGGCCCGAGAAGGTCGGGCGGGGCACCGATCGACAGGCCGGTCAGCAGCTCGTCGCGGTGGCTCCAGGCGTGGCTGCCGCCGCCGTCCATGCCGACCGCGAGGTCAGCGATCAGCCCGATCGCCATGCCGGCGTCGCGCGCGGTCGTTTGCGCGACGTGGAGACTATTGCGCGCAAGCCATTGCCCGAACAGGTAAAAATCGACCTCCTCGGCATGGGCGTCGGCGAAGGCAGCGACCTCCGCTCCGGCGGGATCGTGACAGGCGTCGGGCCAGTCCTGCCAGCCTCTCGCGCCTTGCGGAAAGAAATGCGCATGGAGCGCGTCGAAGCGGGCATGCCGTTCGAGCGACACGCCGCCTTCCGCGCGAAACGCCGCTACCGCCGCGCGCACGCCGTCGCTTTGGTGGGTGAAGGCGGAGCGCAGCGCGACAAGCCGTTCAGGGACGGCATGGTGCCAGTCGATCAGCTCGCCGCACGCGTTCTCGGGCGCGGGGTGTCCGACCAATCCGGGGTCGCCGAACAGGATGTTGAGAAAGCTGCGGCTCGACGGTGCATAGGGGCTGTAGCGGCTAGCGTCGGCGGGAAACAGCGCATGGGTGGGGCTGATCGCCAGCGCATCGGCTCCGGCTGCAGCGAAGGCCCGCGCCGCAGTCGCGAGCGCGCCGAAGTCGCCAAAGGCGCACTCGGCGGCGCCGCGAAGCGAGGGCACCTGCACCGCGCCGCCCCACAGCTTGCGACCGGGCGCGGCGTCCTGCGGCGTGAAGCAGCGTGGCGGCGCGACGGCGACCGTCAGCGTACGCCCGTCGATGTGGAGCCGATGATAACCCGGCGGAACATCGGCAGGGAGTGCGATCCGACCCGTGCCCGATGGGAGGGAAAGCGGCAGCATCTGCCCATCCTCCAGCTCCAGTTCGGCACATCCGCCTCCGGCACGACGGAGGGGATCGGGCAGCGCCAAATCGCCGCCGACGTCCGCAGAGAGGAACGAGCATTCGGCCTGCTCCGCTCGCCACCGCGCCATGCTCGCGGCGATTTGTCGCTCGTCCTCGGCGGGATAGCCGATCGCGCCGAGCACGCGCCGAACCGCCTCATCGGACACGCGCTGCGGCGTTCCGGCGGCATCCTCCCAGTCGACGAGCACCCCGACAGCCTCGGCGAGCCTGTGGAGCGACGTCATGACGACAGACTCACGACGATGCTCGAAGGGTCGCCGGGGCTGCCACGTTCAAAAAGGGTTCGCCCCTCCGCCGGCGGGAAGCGGACGATCTCAGAGCCGATGTTGATGGCGATGGCAAGGACGCTACCGTCGCTCATCCGCCAGCGCGCGACCACCGCCCCGTCGCCCAGAACAGCGGCACCCAGCGGGCGGGCATCGTGCAGCCGGGGGACGATCTCCGCGCGACGGATTGCCAGCAGCTCGGCGTAGAATGCCTGCCAGTCGGCGGCATCGGGTCCGGGTGCCGGAAAGGACGCCTCGAACGTCGCGGCGGCGTTGGGATCGGGGATACGCTCGCGCGTTTCGGCATCGGCGAAGGCAGCGAACTTCGCGAACTCGCGCCGCCGGCCCTCGCGAACCGCGTCGGCCAGATCGTCGTGAAAGTCGGTGAAGAACAGGAAGGGCGACCGCGACCCCGTCTCGTCCCCCATGAACAGCAAGGGGATCTGCGGGCACAGCAGCAGCAGCGCGGTCGCCGCGCGGAGCCGGTCGGGGTCGGTCAGGTCCGTCAGCCGCTCGCCGAGCGCGCGATTGCCGATCTGGTCATGGTTCTGGAGGAAGGCGACAAACGCACTCGCCCGCAGATGACCGCTCGGAGCGCCGCGCGCATGGTCCCCGCCGGGCGGGGTTTCCCCCTGATAGATGAACCCTTCGCCAAGACAGCGCGCCAGCTTCTCTGTCGAACTGTCTGAGAAAGCGGAATAATAGCCCTCGTCCTCTCCCGTCAGCAGGACGTGGAGAACATTGTGGAAATCGTCGTTCCACTGCGCGTCATAGCGTCCGGGCGAGAGGCGGTCGGGATCATTATGCTCATTCTCGAGGACGAGGTGGATATAGCGGCCCTGATCGCAGCGCGCGCGCAGCTCGACCGCCATCTCGTCGAGAAAGCCGTTGTCGGCAATCGCGTGGACGGCGTCGAACCTCAGCCCGTCGAAGCGATACTCCTGAAGCCACATCAGCGCGTTGTCGATGAAATAGCGGCGCACGGGGGGCCTCGACACGGCGACCGCTCCACCCCAGGGGGTATGCGCATGTTCGTCAAAGAAGCCGCTTGCATAGGCGCCCAGATAGTTACCCGATGGCCCGAAATGATTGTAGACCACGTCGAGCATCACCATCATGCCAAGGCCGTGGGCCCGGTCGATCAGCGCCTTCAGATCCTCGGGCGTGCCATAGCTTTCATGGACCGCATAAGGCAGTACGCCGTCATAGCCCCAGCCGCGCGTGCCGTCGAAAGCGGCAATGGGCATCAGCTCGACAGCGGTGATGCCCATGGCGCACCATCGCTCCAGATGCTCGGCCACGCCCGCGAATCCGCCGAGCACGCCGGCATGCACTTCCATGATGACCGATTGCTCCCAGGGACGACCCCGCCAGTCAGAGACCTGCCAGTCATAGCCTGTCGGATCGGTAACGACGCTCCAGCCGTGAACCCCGCCCTCCTGGCGACGCGAGGCCGGGTCGGGGACGGCCAGGCCATCGGGCAGGCGGAAGCGATAGCGCGTCCCCGGCTCCGCCTGGGCATGCGCCTGGAACCAGCCGTCTCCCGCGGCATGCATGTCGACCACTCCAGCGCCGTCGATCTCGAGCCGCAGCTCGGCTGCGTCGGGTGCCCACAGGCGAAAGCGGGTAAGGCCGTCGCCGGCGGCTCGCGGTCCCCAGGCCATGCTATTCGCCCGGATCGGTACCGACGACGATCATGACGGCGCCCGCCTCGACGGTGATCGTATCGCCCACCTCTCGCTCGGGCGCCTGCGGCTCGGCGCTGTCGATTACCAGCCTCCGATCGAGCAGCGGCGGGGGAAAGGTGAAGACCAGCGCCTCGTGCGAGCCATTCATCAGCATCGTCACCGCCTCGATGCTGCCGTCGGGCTTGCGCCGCGCGCGTCGCATCACCAGCGCGCGCCCCTCCTGATTGTGCCAGTCCTCCTCGGAGAGATGCACGCCGCGTTCGTCGAACCATTCGATATCAAGGACTTCGGGCGTGATCTCGACTTCGCCGTGAAGGAAATGGCTGGCGCGCACCAGCGGGTAATGCCGCCGCACCGCCGCCAGCCGCCGCACGAAATCACTCAGCGCATGGCCATAGCCGCTCTCCAGCGCGTCCCAGTCGAACCAGCTGATCTCATTGTCCTGGCAATAGGCGTTGTTGTTGCCCTTCTGCGTCCGGCCGAACTCGTCGCCGCCCAGCAACATCGGCGTGCCGAGCGAGCAATAGAGCGTCGTCAGCATGGACCTGATCGCCCGGTCGCGGACCTTGCGGATGGCCGGGTCGTCGGTGGGGCCTTCGGCGCCCCAGTTGCGCGAGTAATTCTCCGAATGGCCGTCGCGATTGTCCTCGCCATTCGCTTCGTTGTGCTTCTGCTCGTAAGTGACGACGTCGTTCAGCGTCTGGCCGTCATGCGCCGTGACGAAGTTGACGCTGGCCCAGGGACGCCGCGCGCGCCGGTCGAACAGGTCGGCAGACCCGGTCAGCCGGTTTGCGAATTCCGGCCGCATTCCCGAATCCCCGCGCCAGTAGCGGCGGGTCGCATCGCGGAACTTGTCGTTCCACTCGGCGAAGCCCGGCGGGTGGTTGCCGAGCTGATAGCCGCCGGGGCCGATGTCCCACGGCTCGGAAATCAGCTTGAGGCCGTTCAGCACCGGGTCCTGCCGCAGCACGTCGAAAAAGCCCGATCGCGGATCGAAGCCGTCATTGCCGTTGCGGCCGAGCGTCACGCCCAGGTCGAAGCGGAAGCCATCGACATGATAGCTCTCCGCCCAGTGGCGCAACGAGTCCGCCACCATTTGCAGAACGCGCGGATGGCTGAGGTCAAGCGTGTTGCCCGTGCCGGTATCGTTGACGCAGTATCGTGGTTGGTCGTGAACCAGCCGGTAATAGGTCGCGTTGTCCAGCCCCCGGAAGTTGAAGGTCGGTCCAAGCTCGCTCCCCTCCGCCGTGTGGTTGTACACCACGTCGAGGATTACCTCGATCCCTGCGGCATGAAGCCGGCGGATCGCGATGCGCAGCTCGTCGCCGTCGTCGCTCGACATGTAGCGGGGCTCGGGGGCGAAGAAGCTGAGCGTATTGTAACCCCAATAGTTGGTCAGCCCATTCTCCTGAAGCCGACGGTCCTGAACGAAGGCGTGGATGGGCAGCAGCTCGATCGCGGTTGCGCCGATCCGGTGGAGGTGGTTGATGACCTTGGGATGCGACAGCGCGGCAAAGGTGCCGCGCTCCTGCGCGGGCACATCTTCCAGCAGCTTGGTCAGGCCCTTGGCGTGCGCTTCATAGATGACGGTGTCGGCCCATGGCGTTCGCGGCCGGACGTCGCCCGACCAGTCGAATGCGCCCGTGGTCACCACCGCCTTGGGCATGGCCGGCGCGCTGTCGCGGCGGTCGAAGCTCAGGTCGCCCCGGCGCGAGCTGACCCGGTAGCTGTGAAGCGCGTCGGTCCAGCGGACGGCACCAGCGATCTGCTTGGCATAGGGGTCGAGCAGCAGCTTGTGGGGATTGAAGCGGTGGCCGTTTTCCGGCTCGTAGCGGCCGTGCGCGCGAAAGCCGTAGAGCAGCCCCGGATTGGCACCCGGCAGATAGCCGTGCCACACCTCGTCGGTCCATTCGGGCAGTTCCAGGCAGGCGAGCTGCCGGCGGCCGCTGGAGTCGAAGACGCACAGGTCGATCCTGTCGGCATTGGCGGAAAAGACCGCGAAATTCACCCCCAGCCCGTCGAAGCTCGCGCCGAGGGGATAGGGGTGCCCGGCACTCAGCCGGGTGGGATAAGGGCTCAAGCGCGGGCTCCTTGATACCGCAACAGCACAGCGCCGAGCGGGGGAAGTGTGAGGCTGGCGGAGAAGGGCTGGCCGTGCAGCCCGATGGCGTCGGCGTGGACACCGCCGACATTGCCGATGTTGGCGCCGCCGAATGTCTCCGCGTCTGAATTCAGGATCTCGCGCCAGAACCCGCCTTCGGGCAGGCCGATGCGATAGTCGCGGCGCGGCTCGACATTCAGGTTGAAGGCGGCGACCACAGGCGGCGCTCCCGGCGCCATGCGGACAAAGGCATAGACGCTGTTTTCCGCATCGTCGGCGATCAGCCAGCGAAAGCCGTCGCTTTGCGTGTCGCGCGCGTGCAGCGCCGGCTCGCTCGCATAAAGGTTGTTGAGCGCGCGGACGAGCCGCTGGATCGCCGCATGCTCGGGATCGTCGAGCAGGTGCCAGGGCAGGGGGGCGTCATGGTTCCACTCGGTTTCCATGCCCAGCTCGCAGCCCATGAACAGCAGCTTCTTGCCGGGATGGGCCCACA
>CAZJCT010000019.1:0-33205 GCA_964544675.1 uncultured Sphingobium sp. | reverse complement strand
GATGACGGCGCATGTCGCCTTCCGCCTGATCCAGCAGGGCAAGCTGAAGCTCGACCAGAAGTTCACCGTCCGCCCCGAAACCTGGCAGCGCTGGCACGGTCCCGCCGCCGGTTCGACGATGTTCCTGAGCGCCGGGCAGGAGGTTTCGGTCGAGAACCTGCTGCATGGCATCGTGACCCTGTCGGGCAATGACGCCTGCGTCGTGCTGGCGGAAGGGATTGCGGGGACCGAGGCATCGTTCGTCGACCTGATGAACGCCGAGGCCGAGCGGCTGGGCCTTGCCAATTCGCGGTTCGGCAACAGCAACGGGTGGCCCGACGAAGGGCGCACCTATGTCACCGCGCGTGACCTGGCCACCATCGCCCGTGCCACGATCGAGGAGACGCCCGACCTCTACAAACGCTTCTATGGTCAGGACTCCTTCACCTGGGGTCAGACCATGGGCGGTGCGCCGATCACCCAGGCGAACCGCAACCCGATTTTGGGCAAGATCGCTGGCGCGGACGGGCTCAAGACGGGGCACACGGAGGAGGCCGGCTATGGCTTTACCGGATCGGCGGAGCAAAATGGCCGCCGGCTCGTGATGGTCGTGGCGGGACTCGACAGCTTCAACGGCCGTATCGAGGAATCGGTGCGGTTCATGGACTGGGGCTTCAAGTCGTGGCGGTCGGTGCCGCTGTTCAAGGGAGGCAGCGCCGTCGACACGGCCGAGGTCCAGGGCGGCAGCGACGCGGAGGTGCCGCTCGTCGCGCCGCATAACCTCGCCGTCACCCTGCCGGTCACGGCGGCCAGCGACATCAAGGTCAGCGTGACCTATCAGGGACCGATCCAGGCACCGATCGCCAAGGGGCAGGAGATTGCGCGGCTCGTCGTCAGGACGGCGGACGGGGACACCCAGACAATGCCTCTGGTTGCCGGCGCGGCAGTCGAGGAAGCAGGCTTTTTCGGACGAATCTGGAACGGCTTCCGGGCGATCTTCAGCTAACGATGGCAGGCCGCTTCATCAGCTTCGAGGGCGGGGAGGGCGTCGGCAAATCCACCCAGGCCCGCTTGCTGAGGGATGCCCTGGCGAACCGCGGGATCGACGCGGTCCTGACTCGCGAGCCGGGCGGAAGCGCGGGGGCCGAGGCGATCCGTCGGCTCGTGCTGGAGGGCGCCGCCGACCAGTGGAGCACGCGAACCGAGGCGCTGCTGTTCGCCGCCGCGCGCGCCGACCATGTCCAGCGAACGATCAAGCCTGCGCTTGAGAAGGGGCAATGGGTCATCTGCGATCGCTATATCGACAGCAGCCGCGCCTATCAGGGCGGCGCCGCCGGACTGATCGCGGATGAGGATATTCTCTCGCTCCACGAATTCGGCAGCCGGGGTTTCATGCCCGACCGGACCATCCTCCTCACCATGCCGGTGGTCGATGCGGAGGAACGGATCGTGCAACGCGATGGCGCCGACCGCGACCGGATCGCCAGCCGGTCGATCGACTATCATATGGAAGTGGCGATGACGTTTCTCGCCATCGCGCAGGCAGAGCCCAAGCGGGTGCGACCGGTCGAGGCGAATGGCGCAATCGGCGACGTCCATCAGCGCGTGATGAACCAGATCAGCGACCTGCTGCCATGACCCGCTGGGTCGGCCAGGATCAGCCGATCGCATCGTTCCTGTCGGCGCTGGGCGGCGACAGGCTGCATCATGGCTGGCTGCTCGTCGGGCCGGAGGGGGTTGGGAAGGGCGGTATCGCGCGTGCCTTTGCCAAGGCGCTGCTGAGCGACCGTGCGCCGCAGGATGTCGAGACGTTCCTTGGCGGCTGGCCCGATCCGGCCAGCCGCCTCGTCGACGCGGGCACGCATCCCGACCTGACGGCGCTTCAGCGGTTGCCCAAGGACCGCAAGAGCGAAGGCGGGGAACTGGCACGCAACATCGCGGTCGATCAGGTGCGCGACCTGTCGCGTTTCCTTCACTTGGCCCCGTCGATGGCGCGGCGGCGCGTGGTCATTATCGACAGCGTCGACGACATGGAGCGCGGCGCCGCCAACGCGCTCCTCAAGAATCTGGAGGAGCCGCCGAGCGGTGTCGTGTTCCTCCTCATCAGCCATTCGCCGGGCCGCCTGCTGCCGACCATCCGGTCGCGCTGCCGGACGCTGATCTTCTCGCCGCTGTCGGACGCCGAGGTCGACCGGGTGCTCGCCGACATGTTGGACATCCGGGCCGACGATCGCCGGCTGCTGGTCGAGGCGGCGCAGGGATCGCCGGGCCGGGCGCTGGCGATGCGCGATCTCGATATTGCCGATCTCGATCTGCGCCTCTCGCGCATCGCGCAGACGGGTGATCCCGACAATGTCGAGCGCGTGGCTATCGCCCGCGCCCTCGCGCCCAAGGCGGCGCAGGCGCGCTATGAGGCCATGATCGAGCATGTGCCGCGCTTTCTCGCGCGCCGGCTGCGCAACGCGCCGGGCGGGCTGAGCGGCGAAGCACTCAATGCCTGGGACGAGGTTCATGCGCTGACGCGCGGCGCGACGCAGTTGTCGCTCGATCCCGCAACGACGGTGTTCGCGCTGTGCGGGGCGGTGGCTCGGCTAGCCAGTCGGGGCTGACCGGCAAAGACGCGATCAAGGTCTAGGCAGTGCATGCCTCGTCCACTAGACAGGCGCCGACCCATCGATCCACTGGAGACACCGACCCGCCATGGCCGGACCCGTTACCATCACCACCGCCATCAGCTATCCCAATGGCAGGCCGCATATCGGCCATGCCTATGAAGCGATCGCCACCGACGCCATCGCCCGCGCGCTGAAGCTGATGGGCCGCGATGTCTATTTCCAGACCGGGACCGACGAGCACGGCCTGAAAATGGCGCAGACCGCGCGGGCGAGGGGGGTCGAGCCTGCCGCGCTGGCGGAGGAAATGTCATCCTACTTCAAGGAGATGGATGACATACTTGAGGTCGGTTACGATCGCTTCATCCAGACCAGTGAGACCGATCACCATGCCGCATCGCAGGCGCTGTGGACGGCGATGGAGGCGAATGGCGACCTTTATCTGGGCCGCTATGAGGGATGGTATTCGGTTCGCGACGAGGCGTTCTACGACGAGTCCGAACTGGTCGAGGGGAACGGTGGCGCGAAGCTGTCACCACAGGGCACACCCGTCGAATGGACCGTCGAGGAAAGCTGGTTCTTCCGCCTCTCACGCTATCAGCAGCCGCTGCTGGACCTGTACGAAAGCCAGAAGGACTTCATCCGTCCCGACAGCCGGATGAACGAGATCAAGCGTTTCGTCGAGGGCGGCTTGTCCGATCTCAGCGTCTCGCGCACCAGCTTCGACTGGGGCGTGAAGGTGCCGGGATCGCCGGGCCATGTCATGTATGTCTGGGTCGATGCGCTCACAAACTACCTGACCGGTTGCGGATATCCTGATGATAAAGAACGCCTTTCCTACTGGTGGGCGCAGGGTGGCGACATCCGGCACGTGATCGGCAAGGACATCGTCCGCTTTCACACCGTCTACTGGCCTGCGTTCCTGATGAGCGCCGGTCTGCCTCTGCCGCGCCAGGTGTTCGGTCATGGCTTCCTGCTCAACCGCGGCGAGAAGATGTCGAAGTCGGTCGGCAATGTCGCCGATCCCATCGCGCTGGCCGAGCGGTTCGGCGTCGACCAGCTCCGCTATTTCCTGCTGGCCGAGGTCACCTTCGGCAACGACGGCAGCTATAGCGCCGAAGCCATTGTTCGAAGGGCGAATACGGAACTTGCCAATGCGTTCGGCAATCTCGCGCAGCGCACGCTGAGCTTCATCGCCAAGAACCTGCCGGGCCGGATGCCGGAGCGGGGGCAGGGGCTGGCCGAGGACGAGGCGCTGCTGACGCTTGTGAGCCGCGCCGTCGCCGAGGAGATGCCCGCCGCCTTCGACGCCATGGCGCCCTCTGTCGCCATCGACGCGTGGCTTCGCGCGGTGTTCGCCTGCAACGCCTATATCGACGCGCAGGCGCCCTGGGCGTTGCGCAAGACCGATCCGGCGCGGATGGAAGCGGTCCTTGCGGTGCTCGTCACCGCGATCGCGCGGCTCGCGGTGGGCATCAGCCCGGTCATACCGGGTGCCACCGGACGTCTGCTCGACCATCTCGGCATTGCGGCAGAACTGCGCAGCTTTGCGGCCATCACGGGCGACTGGTACGACGACCGCGCCGTTGCCGGGGGGATCGAACCGCCGGTTCCGCTGTTCCCCAGGCTGGAACTCGCCGCCGAGGACGAATGACGTGCTGACCGACAGCCATTGCCATTTGAACTACAAGGGCCTTGTCGAGGATCAGGCGGCCGTGCTGGAGCGCGCGCGTTCCGCCGGCGTGACCCGCATGCTCAATATCGCCACCCGCGCCAGCGAATGGGATGCGGTTCTGGCGACGGCGGATCGCGAGCCCGACGTCTGGGCGACCATCGGCATCCATCCGCACGAAGCCGATGCGCATCCCGACATCGACGTCCAGCGGCTCGTCGAAGGCGCGAAGGCGGATCGCATTGTCGGCATCGGCGAAACGGGCCTCGATTATTACTACGACCATAGCGACCGGGCCCGCCAGCAGGAGAGTTTCCGCGTCCACATCCTCGCCGCGCGCGAGACCGGGCTGCCCCTGATCGTCCACACACGCGATGCGGAGGAGGATACCGGCGCGATTCTGCGCGATGAGATGGGGAAGGGGCAGTTCACAGGGGTGATCCATTGCTTCACCGCCAGCGACGCCTTTGCCGACGTGGCTCTCGACCTCGGCTTTTACATCAGTCTTTCGGGAATCGTGACCTTCCGCAACGCGAAGGATTTGCAGGCGACGGCGGCCCGGATCCCGGAGGACCGCCTGCTGATCGAAACGGACTCGCCGTTCCTGGCGCCGATCCCGCATCGCGGCAGGCCGTGCGAACCCGCCTTCGTGGCCGACACGGCCCGGTTCCTCGCGGAGCTGCGCGGTACCAGCGTCGAGGCGCTTGCGGCCGCGACCAGCGCCAACTTTAACCGTCTGTTTACCAAATGTCCGGCGGAGTAGAGCAGGGCGATCGATGCTGCGCGTGACGATCCTCGGTTGCGCGACATCCTCGGGCGTGCCGCGCATCGGCGGCGACTGGGGGACGTGCGATCCCGCGGAGCCGCGCAACCGCCGGACCCGCGCTTCGATCATGGTGGAAAGCGAGCGGACACGCATATTGGTCGATACCGGGCCGGACCTGCGTGAGCAGCTGCTGGCGGCGGATGTCGCGCATCTCGACGGGGTGCTGTGGACGCACGACCATGCCGACCATTCCCATGGCCTCGATGATCTGCGCCAGGTTGCCCATGCGATGCGCGGGACGGTTCGCGGCTTTGCCCATCGCAACACGGCTGAGCCGCTGCGCGGCCGCTTCGCCTATGCCTTCGACGGCAGACCCAATTATCCGCCGATCATCACGCTGGATGTCCTGCCCGACGAGGGACTGGCGATTGGCGACATCACCGTCAGCCATGTCGATCAGCCGCATGGCGATATCTTCTCCAGCGGTTTCCGCTTTGACCATGAAGGCGTATCGGTCGGATATGCCACCGATTTCCATGACGTGACGCCCGCGATGCGTGCCTTTTACGCGGGCGTGGACCTGTGGGTGGTCGATGCCTTGCGCGAACGGCCGCATCCGACCCATGCGCACCTGGCGCTGACGCTGGCGGCGATCGGCGACGTGGCGCCGGGCCGCGCGGTGCTGACCCACATGGACACCAGCATGGATTACCGGCGGCTCTGCGCGGTACTGCCGCCGCATGTCGAGCCGGCCTATGACGGCATGATGATCGACGTGGGCGCTCAATGACCGACGCGGGCGACCAGGCGGCACACGCATTGTGGCTGTTGCTGGCGCTTCTTCTGGTGACGAGTGGCATGATTGGGCGTCGGATACCCCTGGCTCGGCTGATCGGATGGTCGGCCGCATGGGCCATGCTGTTCCTCGGCCTGTTCATCCTTTTTCGCTGGTTCGAGCCCGAGATCAACGTTTGGCAGCAATCGCGCCGTGCCGGCCAGGTGGCCGTGGTCGCTCCCGACGCGCCCGGCGCGGCCGGAGAGGTTCATATTCCGGTGTCGCGCGACGGCCATTACTGGGTCGAAGCGTCGGTGGACGGACAGCCTGTACGTTTTCTGATCGACAGCGGTGCCAGCATCACGGCGGTGTCGGAAGCGACGGCGTCGCGGCTCGGCCTGACGGCGGACCCCATGGGCCGGACGCTGGTGGTCCAGACCGCCAACGGACCTGTCACCGCGCGTCGATCCGTCATGGACGACCTCAGCATCGGCCCGATCCGGGCGACCGATCTGCCCGTCATCGTGTCACCGGCATTCGGGGAGGTAAACGTGTTGGGAATGAATTTCCTCGGCAAGCTGAACGGTTGGCGCGTGAGCAACGGACGCATGGTGCTGGAGGGGGCATGACGACGGGAACGACGCGTCGGCATGGTAGATATTTAACATAATATATATTATCGGTTATGTGCAGATGACTTCCGGGCTCTGGACATGTCCCTCGCCGGTTGACTGAATATGGTAACGCCTTAGTGCAGGTCTCGGGCACCGGAACCATGATCCTGGATCGATAGGACTGGTGGGATGGGAGCGGGAATGACACTTCGACGCGTGCTGATCACCGGCGGGACCGGATCGTTCGGCAAGACGATGCTGACCGGATTGCTGGCCGACGGAATTGAGGAAGTCCGGGTTTTCAGCCGAGACGAGGAAAAGCAGGATGCGCTTCGCAACGCGCTCGGCGATCCGCGCGTGCGCTATTATATCGGCGACGTCCGTGACAGGTCGAGTGTCGATCGCGCCATGGCCGGTGTCGATGCGGTGTTCCACGCGGCAGCGCTGAAGCAGGTTCCCTCCTGCGAGTTCTTTCCGATCGAAGCGGTCCGCACCAACGTGCTGGGATCGGAAAATGTCATCCGTTCGGCGATTGAAGCACGCGTCCGCAGCGTCGTCTGCCTGTCAACCGACAAGGCTGTGTTCCCGATCAACGCGATGGGCATGTCCAAGGCGATGATGGAAAAGGTCGCTCAGGCCGCAGCGCGCGAGCTTGGCGCCGAAGCGAATACGGTCATCTCCTGCGTGCGATACGGCAACGTCATGTATTCGCGCGGATCGGTGATCCCCCTTTTCGTTCGCCAGATCCGTTCGGGCAAGCCGATCACCCTGACCGAGCCCACGATGACGCGGTTCCTCATGCCGCTGCGCGATTCCGTCGCTCTGGTGAATTTCGCCTTCACGCATGCGCGCCAGGGTGACCGCTTCATCAAGAAGGCCCCCGCCTCCACCCTCGCCGATCTCGTCGCTGCGATGAAGGACCTGTTCGGCCGGCCCGATCATCCGGTCGAGGTGATCGGCTGGCGCCACGCCGAAAAGCTTTACGAGACGCTGGCGAGCGCCGAGGAGTTGAGCGATTCCGAGGACATGGGGGATTATTTCCGGCTGCGGCTCGACGGACGCGACCTCAACTACAAGGCCTATTTCAGCGAAGGTGACCGGCAGACCGTGTCGCTCGACGACTATCATTCGCATAACACGCAACAGTTAAGCGTCGAGGAGGTCAAGCAGCTTCTGCTGACCCTGCCCGAAGTCCGTCAGGAGCTGGCCGCGTTTGCAGAGGGCGCCGCGGCGTGAGGATTGCCGTCACCGGCGCTAAAGGGCTGCTCGGATGGCATTGCGCCGCCAGGCTTCACGCGGCGAACTGCGCTGCCCGCTTCCGGGGAGAGCAGGAGCCGCACGAGTTGGTCGCGATCGACCGCGCGACCTTTTCGTCGCCGGAAGCGCTGGCCCAGAGCCTCCGGGGCGTTGAGGCCGTTCTGCATTTCGCTGGGGTCAATCGGGGCAGCGACGCCGAGGTGGCTGAAGGCAATCCCGCGATTGCCGACGCGCTGATCGCTGCCTGCCTTGCCGCCGGAATCGCGCCTGCCATCGTTTACGCCAATTCGATCCAGTCGTCATTCGACCATGTCTACGGGCGATCGAAACGCAGCGCCGCGGAACGGCTCGCAGCTTTCTCTCCCCGCTTCACCGATCTGGTTCTGCCTCACATCTTCGGCGAATGCGCCCGCCCCTTTTACAACAATGTCACGGCGACGCTCATCCATCAGATCTGGGCCGGCGAGGAACCGACGATCAACCCCGAGGGTCAGGTGGAACTGCTTCACGCGGGCAAAGCCGCCGATATGGCGGTTGCGGCAGCATTGGGTGAGACGGCCACGATCCTGAGACCCCAGGGGCGGCCAATGACGGTAACCGCCCTATACGAGAGACTGTCTGCGTTCCACGCGCTCTACCGCGCCAACATCTTCCCCGATCTGTCCGATCCCTTCGATCTGGCGCTGTTCAATTGCTACCGAACGGGTGGGTTCCCGCACCATTATCCCTTTCTTCTGAAGCGCAACACCGACGCCCGAGGCGTGCTCTTCGAGGCGGCGAAGGGGGGCAACGGGGCACAGACCTTCGCGTCCACGACCGTTCCCGGCGCGACGCGCGGCAACCATTTCCACATCGATAAGGTCGAGCGTTTCCTGGTCGTCCAGGGCAAGGCGGTCATCCGCATCCGGCGGGTGCTGAGCGACGAGGTGCATGTGTTCGAGGTGTCGGGCGATGCGCCCGCCGCAATCGACATGCCCCCCCTGCACACGCACCATATCGAGAATCGCGGCGAATCGGATGTGCTGACGCTGTTCTGGACTCACGACATCTTCAACCCCGCCGCCCCCGACACATTCGCCGACCCGGTCTGAAAGGCAGTCCGTCCCCATGTCCAAACTGAAGGTGATGACGATCCTGGGGACCAGGCCGGAGATCATCCGGCTGTCGCGCGTGATGGCCAGGCTCGACGATTTCGTCGATCATCGCATCGTCCACACGGGCCAGAACTGGGACTATGAACTCAACGAGGTCTTCTTCAGCGATCTGGGTGTCCGGAAGCCCGATCACTTCCTGAACGTGGACACGAGCAGCCTCGGCGCAGTGCTGGGTGGCATATTGATCGCCATAGAGAGGGTACTGAAGGAAGAGCGGCCCGACGCGGTGCTGATCCTCGGGGACACCAACAGCGCCATCGCCGCGATCATGGCGCGGCGCATGAAGATACCGATCTATCATATGGAGGCGGGGAACCGCAGCTTTGACCGCAACGTGCCGGAAGAGACGAACAGGCGCATGGTCGATCATATTTCGGACTTCAACCTCGTCTATACCGAGCATGCGCGCCGCCACCTGTTGAGCGAGGGCATAGAGCATCGGCGCATCTACCTGACCGGCTCGCCGATGCGCGAGGTGCTAGACCATTATCGTGCGCGGATCGAGGCATCGGACGTTCTGGACCGTCTGGAACTCGAGCCGGGCCGCTATTTTATCGTGTCGATGCATCGCGAAGAGAATGTCGACAGCAAGGCGCGGCTGACATCCCTGATCGCGACGCTCAACAGCTTCGCCGTACGTCATGACATGCCGGTGATCGTCTCCACCCATCCCCGCACCCGCCAGCGGATCGAGGCGCTGGGCAGCCAGGCCGCGCTCGACACGCGGGTTCGCTATCTGAAGCCGTTCGGCTTTCACGATTACAATCATCTTCAGATGAACGCATTTTGCGCGATTTCCGACAGCGGGACGATCGCCGAGGAAGCATCGATCCTCGACTTTCCTGCCATAACGCCGCGCGACGCGATCGAGCGGCCGGAAGCGATGGATACCGGCAGCATCGTCGTCACGGGCCTGGACCCCGATGCCATGGTCGGCGCGGTCGAGGCGGTCACCCGCGCTCATGCGGAGCGCCGGGCGGCAGGCGGGCGATCGACGGTTCCGGCGGATTATGCGATCGGCAATACCTCGGAACGGGTCGTCAACCTCATCCTCGGAACGGCACGCCTCTCGAACGCATGGGATGGTATCCGCATGCATGATTATGTTTAGGCTCGGGGCGCTGGCCGGCTGATCGTGCGCATTCTTTACGTCACCCAGTGGTTTGAGCCTGAGCCTGCCTTCAAGGGACTCGCTTTCGCAGCTGCGCTTGCTGATGCCGGTCATGAGGTTCAGGTCGTGACCGGCTTTCCGAACTACCCGGCGGGGCGGCTTTACCAAGGCTATAAGCTGCGCCTCCGGCAGCGCGAAGTGATTGACGGCATCGCGGTCGATCGCCTGTTTCTGTGGCCCAGCCATGATCGTTCTGCGGTCGGGAGGAGCCTGAACTACCTCAGCTTCTTTGTCAGCGTCCTGTTGTACGCGCTGGTCCACACGCGTCGCTATGATCTGGTCTACGTCTATCATCCGCCGATCACCCCGGCGCTGGCGATTTCGATTGCGCAGATAGTCCGTCCCGTTCCCTTCATCGTCGACATACAGGATCTGTGGCCCGACACCGTCGCGTCGTCGGGCATGGCGAACGGGTGGATTGTGCGCGTGCTGAACGGACTGTGCCGGTCGGTTTACCGGAGGGCTGCGCATATCATTTGCCAGTCGGACGGCATGCTCGATAGGCTGGCCAGCCGCGGGGTTCCGCGAAGTAAGCTCAGCCGCATCTATAATTGGTCCAACTATGCTCCGGCCCAGGAGACCCGCGACGCGCTATCCGCCGAGATCAACGAGGCGTTCCACGGGCGGGCCAACATCGTCTATGGGGGCAACATCGGGCAGGCACAGGCGCTCGAAGCCTTGGTGGAGGCCTGCGCGCGCGCAAGCGTCAGTGCCCCGACCGTGCGGCTTCATATCTTCGGGGAAGGCATAGAGAAGGATCGGATCAAGGCGCTCGCGGCGCAACATCCCGATCATGTGCGCGTGTACGACGCCCTCCCCCGCGCCCACATGGACCGCGTTTTCGAGCGCGCCGATGTCCTGACGATGCACCTGAAGGACGATCCGCTGTTCGACATCACCATCCCGTCGAAGCTGCAGCACTATCTGTCTGTCGGCAAACCGATATTGGCGGGCGTGAGCGGCGAGGCTGCGGCCATTCTGAACCAGAGCGGCGCCGCAGTCGTGTGCCGACCGATGGACGTCGCGGCACTGAGCGAGGGGATGGCGTCATTGGCAGCGATGAGTGAGGCCGAACGGCGCGAAAGGGGTGGACGCGGGCTGCGCTTCTACGAAGATCGCATGAGCTTCGATGCCGCCTTGGAAGAGACGCGCGCGGTACTCGCACCACGACCTCCCGGACTCTAGCCGCAGATGTCTGCCCCGTCTCACGAGGCTTCGCGCGAGCAGCGAATCAAATGGTCGATGGGTGCAAGCATCCTCGCCCGTGCGGCGGGAGCTGGCGTGCAAATCATCAGCCTCCCGATCGCCGCTCAGGCGCTCGGACACGGTGGATTTGTGTTGTATGCGATGGCCATGGCCATGCTTGGCTGGCTGATGATAGCGAACTTCGGAATAGGGCCGGCGGTTTCCAATCGGCTGGCCTTCTCGCTCGGTCGCAGCGATGATGGTGCGGTCCGCGAGCTGTTCGCCACAGGCGCAGCTCTCACGGCTCTGCTTGTTCTGCCGTGCGCATTGTTGATCGGCGGCGTTTTCGCACTGGTGCCGGCAAGCTTCACCTTATTCCCCTCTGGCGGTAGCGCCGATGATGTGCCGCAGGTCATACAGATCGTCCTGATGCTGTTCATCCTGTGGAGCGGCCTGTCCTACGTGGAATATGTTCAGCTGGCCCATCAGGAGCGCTACCGCTTCGACCTGGCGCTGTTAGTTGGGAGCATGATCGCGGCTGTGGCAGTGTTCATCGTTGCCAAGGCTGCACCTTCACCCGCGACTATCCTCCTGGCGGCCCATCTTCCCGTAACCGCTGCTAGACTCGTCAATGCCACGCTGTTCCTGACGGGAAGACGATCCCTTCTGGCTGGGGCATTTGCGTGGAAACTCGGCAAGCGCCTTTTTGGAGAAGGTGTTTCCATGTCCACTGCGGCGTCCCTGAATCACTTTCTCGCCCACTACTTTCCGATTTTGCTGCTTGGGAGCAGCCTGCGAGCAGCCGACGCAGCGTCGATGGCGGCGGTGATGAACGCCGTCGTGATTTTTTCGTCATTCTTCACCATCGCCAACACGCCGCTGCGGGGCGCGTTTCCGGAAGCACGCGCAAGGGGGGAACTGGGCTGGATACGCAAGGCGCTGAGGCGTGCCCTCTCGATCAACGTCGGTGGCGCCTTGGTGATCCTGCTGCTTTTGGTTACGGCCGGGGAGACAATCTTCGGCTTGTGGTACGGAAACAGCGTGTCACCCGACAGGTTCACATTGATATGGGCCGGCATCTATTTCGTGGCGCTGGGGTTCGAGGCGTCGTTCTATATTCTGCTATGTGCGTGGGAGCGCGTGGGCTCCGCGTCCTTGCTTCTGGCGGGGCGCGCTGTCGCGGCAGCCGTAATCATCGCCTCTATGGCTGATGTCATCACGCCCACCGAGGTGTTCGCGGTGCTTGCGCTGACGACGGTGACCCTCTCCCTGTTTCCCCTCGGGCTGCGCGTCGCCAGGGCGCTGGCATGAGCGCGCGGCCAGCCATCGTCCTGCTGTCATCGACCGCTCCAGGGGATCCCGGGATCGGCGGGCAGGTGCTTGCCGACCTGCTGCGCACTGATCTCCCCTGCGAAATTGTCAGCGTCGTCGAACGCCCGTTCGCGCTGGGCGGGCGGATCACGCCCGTTGCGTTTCTCGACCGGGTGATCCGCAGTGCGTGGGCCCGGTTGGGACTGTTGCAGGCGGCGAGATTGGCATTGTTCAGGCGCCTGCGTCTCGCAAAGCGCACTGCGGACGTCGCAAGAACCGCCGCAGGTTCCGAAACGCGGACCATCTGGCTGACCACATCCAGTCCCGAACTGATCCTCATCGGGCAAAGGCTGGCCGCGGAAGGGTTTGACCTGCGGGTCATGGTCTGGGACTCACCCGAATATCTGTGCGGCAACCTTCGCCTGCCGCGCCGAACCAGCGAACGGATCAGCCGTGCGTTCTCCGCATTGCTTGGCGGCGCGGGTAAGGTGGCGGTCGTGTCGAGCGCCATGGCGGCAGCGTACCGGCCCTGGCTCAAGTCGCCACCGCTGTTCATCCGGCACGGTGTGGCCGGCGAACTGGCTGCGGGCCGTCCGGCACCGCGCGCCGGAGATCCTGTTACCATCGTCTTCGCGGGCTCACTCTACAGCAAGGACGAATGGAACGGGCTGACCGATGCCCTCGACGCCGCTGGCTGGTCCGTGGGCGGACACCCTGTCGAACTGACCTTCGTCGGCAGTTTCCCGCTCCAAGGTGCCCGCAGGCCCAAGCCGGCGAGGATTGTCGGTCCCCTGCCCTTTGACGAAACGCTTGCCCTGATGAGCGGCATGCACGTCGGCTACCTGCCCTACTGGTTCGATGCGGCCCATGAGACGGTCGCGCGCACATCCTTTCCGGGCAAGCTGTCGGCCTATGCCGCCGCGGGCCTCGCGGTCTTCCACCACGGCCCCGCCTATACCGAGGTGACAGCGTTTCTGGAGCGCCATCGGTTCGGAGTTGCGTGCGCGTCACTCGCACCGCAGGACATCATCGGACGCCTTGAGCATCTCCTCTCGCTGATCGGAACCGAGGAGATCGAGGCCGCACGTCGCGACGCATTCCAGCATGAACTTTCCGAAGCCGCGATGTCGGCTCGTTTGAAGCAGTTCCTCGACAAACCGATCAAGGCCACGCCATGAACCGGGGCACCCGCATCACGGTGGTTCAGCCGGTGGTTCCGGCCTATCGCGAAGACTTCTTCGAGCGATTGAGCGTCCGATTTGGAGAGCGATTCCGGGTCCATCATTCGCATATCGACATGGGTGCGTTGACGCGCCGCAAGCGCTGGCGCTGGTCGGAATCCCTCGGCGCGATCCGCCCGCTTGCCGGCGGCGCGCTGGACTGGCAGGCGGGGGCGCTTTCGATCCCCATCGCACGCGGAGACACTTTGGTCGTGTCGGGCAATCCGCGAACGCTTTCCACCCTGGCACTGATCGTGAAGGCGCGGCTCAAAGGCGCGCGTGCGATCTGGTGGGGTCAGTACTGGAGCAGCACCAGCGCGCCCCACCGCTTCATCCTTCGTCTCCTGCTGATGCGCCTCGCCCATGCGGTGCTGTTCTACACAGACGAAGAGGTCGCGCTGTACCGGCGGACGGTGCTCGGTCGCCGCGACCGCCGCCCCATTGCGGCGCTGAACAACGGTATCGATATCGAACCCGTGCTTGCCCGCCGCGCGGCCTATGACCCTGCGACCCGAGAGAACGCCGCACTGTTCATCGGACGGCTGACCGAAAAGGCGGCGCTCGACGTCATGATCCGGGCCATGGCGCTGAGCCCGCTAGCCAGCGTCAGCCTGCATGTGATCGGCGATGGCGAGAAAGGCGCCTCACTTCGCGCCCTCGCCGGGCAGCTCGGCGTGGCGGAGCGCATCATCTGGCACGGGGCGACGACCGATGAGCAGGCCATCGCCGCAGTAGCAAACCGATGTCGCCTGTTCGTCTACCCGGGTTCTGTGGGGTTGAGCCTGATCCACGCCATGGCCTATGGCCTGCCCCCGGTGGTTCACAGCGACAGGTGGAGGCACATGCCGGAAATCAGCGCCCATGCGTCGAGCGACACCGGCTATTTCTTTCAACCCGGCAATGCCGCCGATCTGGCAGTGGTGATGGGCGAGGCGATCACCGCGTTCCACGCTCTGGCAAAACAGTCGCGAAGCTGTACGGATATCGTCGAGAGTAAATTCAACACTGGCAGTATGGCTGAGCGATTTTCGGCTGCTGTGATTGTGGCGTAATAAAAATATGAAATCTATATTCCCTAAATCGATTTCGTCCTACATCGCCATCCTCGGATTGTTAGGATATCCGATAGTCGCCATCATCTCTTCATATTTTGGCATGGAGGGACGAATTTACTCTATCGCATTGAGGTCTATCATTGCGATCATATCTGTTTATTCAGTTTCATTCATCTTATTGTACGGCAATGCCGTGGAGTCGAGATTTGTAAGATATTTTCTACTCATTTTTTGGGGCATATACCTCTCACGGCTTACTTACGATACATTATTTCAGGACGATCCCCTTGCCTTCGACGTGAGCTACTACTGGGTGTGGGCCATTGGCGCATGCGCCATTCCTTCGATCGCAGTTGCAAGCCGTCATTACGATCGAGATGAAGCGGAACGACTGTGGCTATCATTCATGTCGATCTCATTTTTTGCTTGCATCGGTGCACTCGTCACAGGTTCCACCTCTGTAGAGACTCTATATGGGTATACAGAAAATACCGGTCGCTTTCGTCTCGAAGGTCTAGATCCGATTTCGCTCGGTCACGTCGGTGCGACCTCAGCGATTGTGGCATTCGCCGGCCTGGTTGCGCGCCCGAGTGCAGCCTTCAGTCGTAATCTGGCGCTGGCTATATTCTTTGGACTGGGACTTTTCCTAGGGATAGTTTCCAATTCTCGTGGCCCTCTTGTTGCATTGACTGCGGGTTTGCTGATTGTCGCTATCTCAGGAAAAGGTGCGTTTAGATTTATAATACCTTCGTTTGCGTTTCTAGCGGCGCTGATAGTTATATCTTATTCATATTATATAGATGATGTATTTGGAACTACAATTTATAGAAGAATGGTTCTGTCAGACCAGATATATGACGAAAGTAGTCAGGCAAGACTTAGTCTATACGAGGGTGCGATTCGGCAATTTATTGAGAGTCCGCTGGTCGGTTCGCATATAGAGGAAAGCACATTTGGATCGTATCCTCACAATGCTCTTCTAGAGTCCCTTATGGCTATTGGTGTGTGGGGGCTTATTCTTTGGGCTATCGTATTCCGTGCGCTTCACGCTGGTGTGCTGATGGCCGTCCGCGTCCCTCGCATGTCTTGGCTCGCTGCCGTTTGCGTCCAGTATATCGTCGCGGCTCAGTTTTCTGGTGCGTTGTACTCGAATAATACATTTTGGACTGCAACAGCACTGCTGCTGGCGATCGGATCGTCGAACTGGCATTCGGAACGTCGGGACAGTGCCCGGTGAAGCCCACCGTCCTCGCTTGCATCGGCCATTATAGTCCCGGCTATCGCTCGGGCGGGCCGGTTCGATCGCTCGAAGCTTTGGTATCGGCACTCGGGAACAGCTTTGCCTTCCGGATCATGACGAGCGACCGCGATCTGGGGGATGACTCCCGCTATCCGGGGATCGATGTCGACTCATGGAACCAGCGGGAAACCGGGTCGGTCTTCTATTCCTCTCCGCGTTCGCTGTCGTTCGGCGGCGTGAAGGCGCTGATTGCGGACACGCCGCACGACCTTCTGTATCTCAACAGCTTCTTTGCACCCGCCATAACGCTGTTTCCGCTGCTGGCGGCGACGGTCGGTCGGGCTTCGATCGCTCCCATCCTGATCGCTCCGCGCGGTGAGTTTTCGATCGGAGCGCTGGAGCTAAAGCGCTGGAAGAAGCGGGCATATATCTCGGCATTCAAGGCGAGTGGGCTGTCCCGCCGCATTGCCTGGCAGGCGTCGACAACCCATGAAGCGGAGGATATCGTCCGGGCGCTGGGTGTGTCGGACAGTGCAGTGCATGTCGCTCGCGACCTTTCCGCGGCGGCGCGCCCCGGCGCTGTCGATGTGCCGCAGCGACCTGCCGGGCTGCCGCTCAGGATCCTGTTTCTCTCCCGGATTTCGACCAAGAAGAACCTCGATTACGCGATCGATATCCTGTCGCGCGTCGGCCAGCCCGTTTGTTTCACCATTCATGGAACTGTAGAGGACGAGCGCTACTGGGCGGCCTGTCAGCGGAAGATCGCCGCGCTGCCCGATCATATCCGGGTGCTGTGGAAGGGAGAGGTGAATCCCGTCGATGTGACCGGGGTGATGGCGGAGCATGACCTGTTCTTTCTGCCCACCATGGGCGAGAATTACGGGCATGTCATCGCGGAGGCGCTGGCCGCGTCCTTGCCACTTCTGATCGCCGACACGACGCCCTGGCGTGGACTGGCGCAGGCCGGCGCGGGTCACGATCTGCCGCTCGACGATCCGGGGGCCTTTGTCGCGGCAATTGAGGACATGGCGTCATGGAGTGCGGAGGATTATGCCGCCAGCCGCAACCGTGCACGGTCCTATGCCGAGCAGGCGCTCGACAACTCTGCGGATGTCGAAGCCAATCGCCGCATGTTCATGGCGGTCCTGAACGGCGGTCGAGGAAGCTGAAACCATGGCGAAACGCCTCTTCGACATCCTTTGCGCCGCTTGCGCCCTCGCCCTTCTCTCGCCGCTTGTGCTGCTGCTCGCGCTCGCGGTGCGCATCCGCCTCGGCAGTCCGGTACTGTTCCGGCAGGTGAGACCAGGCCGGGGCGCGAAGCCCTTCACGATCCTCAAATTCCGTACCATGACCGATGCGCGCGGACCCGATGGCGCCCTGCTTCCCGATGCCGACCGGTTGCCGCCCTTCGGCCGCTGGCTGCGCGCGACCAGCCTGGACGAACTGCCCGAGCTCTGGAACGTGCTCCGGGGCGATATGAGCCTGGTGGGGCCGCGACCGCTGCTGATGGCCTATGTCCCGCTTTACGACGCCGTTCAGGCCCGGCGGCATGAGGTGCGGCCGGGCCTCACCGGACTGGCGCAGGTGAAGGGGCGCAATGCGCTGAGCTGGCCCGAGAAATTCGCGCTCGACGTGGACTATGTCCAGCGGCGCTCGCTGCGCCTCGACCTCTGGATTCTCTGGGCCACGGTGCGACAGGTGCTCCGCCGCGAAGGGATCAGCGCCGAAGGGGAAGCCACCATGCCGGCCTTCACCGGCAACGGTGGGACGCCCGGCGGTGGAGAAGCCGTCAGTTCCTGACGAGCGGGCGGGCCGGGTTGCCGACGACGGTCACGCCCGGCGCGACATCCTTTGTCACCACCGCACCCATGCCCACAACGGCGCCCTTGCCGATCACGATGGGCTTGTCGGGCGTGCCCTGCTTCAGGACCGCGCCGGTGCCGATATAGGCATGATCGTGGATGTGAACATTGCCGTTGCACATCACGCCGGGCGCAAAGGTGACGAAGTCGCCGATCACGCAGTCATGCGCGACATAGCTGTAGATATTCGCATGAAAGCAGCGGCCGATGCGGATGTTCGACGTCAGCGTGACAAAGGGCGAGAGGATCGCCCCCTCCCCGATCTCGACATCGTCCATGATGACGATGTTGGATGCGTGGACGGGGTGGAGCGAGATGCCCGCGTCCGCGCAACGCTGCGCCAGCTTTTCGCGGACTCCCGACGCGGCGATGGCGATGGCAACCACGCGGCTGCGGGACGGCTCGGCGGCGAAGGCCTCGAAGGTGAGGATGTCGTGGCCGTTGACCGACGGCACCTGCGGATTGTCGTCGATGAACACCAGCCGGCTTCCCGGCTCGGCGGCGGCTCGTGCAAGAGGCATCACTTCCCGGCCGAAGCCGCTGGCGCCATATATGCCGATCAGTGTCATCCCGCTCATTTCCCCTTATACTCCCTGTACCAGCCCACGAACTCGCGGATGCCGTCGCGGAAATGCGTCTGCGGGCGGTAGCCGGTGAGGCGTTCGAGGAGCGAGGCGTCGGCCCAGGTGGCGGGGACGTCGCCTGGCTGCATCGGCATGTAGTTGCGGATCGCCTTGATCCCCAGCTCGTCCTCGATCGCGTCGACGAAGTCGAGCAGCCGGACCTTGTCGCTGTTGCCGATGTTGACGATGCGGAACGGCGCCACCGGGCTGAGCGAGTCCCCCTCGACGATGTCCTCACGAGACGCGGGCCGCTCGGGCACCGCGTCGATCAGCAGGCGGATGCCGCGCACCAGATCGTTCACGTGCGTGAAGTCGCGGTACATGTCGCCATGGTTGTAGATGTCGATCGGTCGCCCGTCGAGCATCGCGTCAACGAACTTGTAAAGCGCCAGATCGGGGCGGCCCCAGCTTCCGTACACCGTGAAGAAACGGAACATGGTGGTCGGCAGATCCCACAGATGCGCATAGCTGTGGCCCATCGCCTCGTTTGCCTTTTTCGTGGCGGCATAGATGGTTAGCGGCGTGTCGGCCTTTTCCACCTCGGTGAAGGGCATGTCCTCGTTCGCGCCATAAACCGACGATGTCGACGCCATCAGCAGGTGGCGCACGGCGTTGCGGCGCGCGGCTTCCATGACGTTGAAGGTGCCGACGACGTTGGAGTCGATATAGGCGCGCGGATTCTCGAGGCTGTAGCGGACGCCCGCCTGCGCTGCGAGGTGGACGATGACATCGGGCGCGAACGCGTCGATCGCGGCATCGAGCGTCGCCTGATCCTCAAGCTGGGCCTCGATGGCGTGAAATCGCTCGTTCTGGTGGAGGAGCGCGTGCCGGCGCCGCTTCAGGTTCACGTCGTAATAATCCGACATGCCGTCATAGCCCTGAACCGTGAAGCCCTCGGCCAGCAGCAATCGGGCGAGATGAAAACCGATGAAGCCGGCTGTCCCCGTGATAAAAACCCTGATTGTCCCGCTCCCCATATACGATCACCCTGCCCGCCAAGCCCTTGCCCCAAGCGCGGGGCAAATTCCAGCCATTGCGTTGGCGCGACAGCCGCCATAGGCGGAGCGTATGCCCGCTGATCGCTCGAACGCCCCCGATATCGGCCCCCTCGTCGCCATCATGGCGCGGCTGCGCGATCCCGACCGGGGCTGTTCATGGGATGTGGCTCAGGACTTCGCGAGCATCGCGCCCTATACCATCGAGGAAGCGTATGAGGTCGCCGACGCCATTGCGCGCGGCGACATGACCGACCTCCGGGGAGAGCTGGGCGATTTGCTTCTCCAGGTCGTGTTTCACAGCCGCATGGCCGAAGAAGCCGGAGCCTTCGATCTCGCAGCGGTGATCGACGGGATCTGCGACAAGATGGTCCGCCGCCACCCTCACGTCTTTGGCGACGGGGCAGAGACGCCGGGGTGGGAGAGCATCAAGGCAACCGAACGCGCCGAAGGTGGCGCAAAACGGGCACTGGACGGTGTTGCTGTCGCCCTCCCCGCCCTGCTTCGCGCGCAGAAGCTGCAGAAGCGTGCCGCGCGCACGGGATTTGACTGGCCCGATATCGCGCAGGTGCTGGCGAAAGTGCATGAAGAGCTCGACGAGCTCGATGCGGCAAGGAACGAGGCCGAACGCGCGGAGGAAGGTGGCGATCTGCTGTTCGCGGTCGTCAACCTGCTCCGCCATCATGGCGTTGACGCCGAGGAGGCGTTACGCGGGGCCAATGCCAAGTTCGAGCGGCGCTTTGCGGCATTGGAAGATGCCAGTGGCGAGGCGTTTGCCGGCCTGAGCCTGGAGGAGAAAGAAGCGCTGTGGCAGGCCGCGAAGGCGCGCGGGCTGTAGAACATCGGCGGCAACGTCGGGACCGGTACGGCTCTCGAAACGATGCGAGCGAGAATCTGGCGCGCTATAGCCACCCGCTGCGTTTGAACCGGATATACAGAATGAGGCAGCTGACCGCCATCAATCCGACCGCGAACGGATAGCCAAAGCGCCATTCGAGTTCAGGCATGTAGCGGAAGTTCATGCCGTAAATACCTGCAATTGCGGTAGGAACCGCAATGATCGCCGCCCATGCGGCAAGCTGGCGCGTAATGACCCCCTGCCGCTGCTGCTCGACCAGATTGCTCGTTTCGATCACCGAAGACAGCACATCGTTGAGCGCCGCGACACGGGCCTGAGCACGGCGCACATGGTCGAGAACGTCACGCAGCCATGGCATCAGAGCGCTGTCGACACACAGATGATCATGATGCGCCAGGCTGGAGACGACCTCCTCCATCGGCACGAGCTGACGCTGAAACCGGACGGCGGCATGACGGATGGCGAACAGGCGCAGCGTATCGTCATGCGCCAGACACCCCTCCAGCACCAGATTTTCAATGTCGAGCACATCCTCCTCGACGGCGTCGAGCACCGGAAAATAGCCGTCCACGACAGCGTCGAGCATCGTGTAGAAGGCCTGACCCGAGTCGAACCCTTGGCGCCCGACGAGCGCCTCGAGCCGTGCGCGACACTCATCGCGCAATTCAGGGGCGCCGTGCCGTACTGAGATGACGAACGATTCGCCCAAGAAAAATGCGATTTCCCCGTGTGTTATTTGGTTTCCCTCACGGCCGGCGGAACGTGCGACCACGAACAGGTGCGACTCGTAGCGCTCGATCTTGGGAAGTTGGCGTCCGTTGACCGCATCCTCCACCGCCAGAGGGTGCAGGCCGAAACGACGCGCGAGCGGCGCCAGGTCCGACGCCTGTGGCCGGTCAAGATCGAACCAGTCGAATCCGCCGTCCGGGGGCGGACTTTCGTCATTGGCATCGAGCGGCAGCGGCCGCGCCTCCCCCGGGAGGAAGCGAAGGGCGAGCAGGTCCGTCATTTGCCTGGCTGACTGACCACTCGACCAAATTGCGAAACGAAACGCGCCGCTTCGGCCGTGCTCAGTCGCACGTCGATCACCAGCTCGCCCGCTTCGTCCGTGATGCTGCTCACCACCTCGCCATGCTGGTGAAGCCACGCGGCGGCAGCGCCCTCGCCAGCGCCGAGGGTGAAGCGATGACGCTCGAGATCTCGGGCCAGAAGGTCGCGGATCGCAACCTCCAGTCGATCGAGGCCCTGCCCCGTCACTGCCGAGATCATGACTGCGGCCTGCCGGTCGGCACGCTCCTCCATCACCGCGCGCAGGTCGGCATCGAGAAGGTCGGTCTTGTTCCAGACCTCCAGTAGCTGCGGGCGGTCGGCGGCGTCGATCACGCCCTCCTCCGCCTCCCCTGCCACGACACCCAATTCCTGCAGAATCTCGATCACGTCGGCGCGCTGCGCATCAGTGTCGGGGTGGGAGATGTCGCGGACGTGAAGGATCAGATCCGCCTCGACGACTTCTTCCAAGGTCGCACGGAAGGCCGCAATGAGCTGTGTCGGCAGGTCGGAGACGAAACCCACCGTATCGGAAAGGATGACCTTCTCGACGCCCGGCAGCGAAATCGCGCGCAACGTGGGATCGAGCGTGGCAAACAGCATGTCCTCTGCCGTCACCTCCGCCCCCGTCATGCGGTTGAAAAGTGTCGACTTGCCGGCGTTGGTGTAGCCGACGAGTGCCACGACCGGCCATGGCGCGCGCTTGCGCCGCTGGCGATGCAAGGCACGGGTGCGCGTAACCTGATCCAGCTCCCGCCGGATCCGCGCCATTCGGTCGCGGATCATACGCCGGTCGGCCTCGATCTGTGTCTCGCCTGGACCTCCCAGAAAGCCGAAGCCGCCGCGCTGCCGTTCAAGGTGGGTCCAGCTCCGGACAAGCCGGCCTGCCTGATAATCCAGATGGGCGAGCTCGACCTGAAGCCGACCCTCGGCCGTCGCCGCACGCTCGCCGAAGATTTCGAGGATGAGGCCGGTGCGGTCGATGACCTTGGCGTTGGTCATCTTCTCCAGATTGCTCTGCTGGACCGGGGCGAGCGCATTGTCGACGATGACCAGTTCGGCGTCATGCTCGGTCACGAGGGCCGCAATCTCCTCGACCTGACCGGGACCGAACAGCGTCGCCGGGCGTGCCTGCCGCAGCCGCCATGCCCGTGCCAGCACGACGTCAAGCCCGATCGCGAGCGCAAGCCCCCGCGCCTCCTCAAGCCGAGCATCTATATCCCGGTCGTGGCGATTGCCCTGATCGGCGAGCACCAGAATAGCGCTGGCACCGCGCGCGACCTCCTCACGCTCCTCAAAATGTGAAATCGGCCTCTACCCTTCAGTCGTCATTATCCTGCTCGCCCTCGCCCGACAGATCGAGCGGGCGGGACGGCTGCACTGTAGAAATCGCATGTTTGTAAACAAGTTGCACGAGGCCATCGCGCTGGAGGAGCATGCAGAACAGATCGAACGCCGCAATGTCGCCCTGGAGCATCACGCCATTGACGAGGAACATGGTTACCGGGTCGCCGGAATTGTGCACCGCGTTAAGAAAGATCTCCTGAAGGAGACGCGGCTTGCGCTCGTTCGATTCGAACACCTTCTGAACTGCGCTCAGATCGACCGAATGCGCCGGCATCACCGTCGAAATCGCGTGCTTGTACACCAGCTGGCTCTGGCCATCGCGCCGAAGCAAGACCGAGAAATTGTCAAACCATGTGATAATACCTTGTAATTTAACGCCTTTTACAAGAAACATGGTGACAGGAGTTTTAGACTTCCGAAGCGTATTCAGGAAGACGTCCTGAAGATTGTTGATCTTTTCGGCCATTGTAAAACTCCATTATTGGCGAGTCGTGGCTCGCATACCGCACCCTGAAAGCCGGGCATCTTTGTCGCCAGGTCGACGAACATACGGAATGTAAGGGAAAGGTGGCCGTGAATCCACCTCCTTCACGGTGCGCTGCACAAATTGGAAAGCACAGGCCGTGGCCGCATGCGGTAAAATGCGGGTCGCCGTCGAAGTCGTTCCGCCTATTCGTCGCGTTCGTCGGTCAGCCCGAGCACCTTGAGCTTGCGGTGGAGGGCGGAGCGCTCCATGCCGATGAAGCTGGCGGTGCGCGAGATATTGCCCGAAAAGCGCTTGATCTGGACGCGCAGATACTCGCGCTCGAAATTCTCGCGCGCCTCGCGCAGGGGGGCCCCCATGATCTCCGATCCGACCAGCGAGTCGCGATCGGGCCCGGCGCTGGGTTCGATCGGCAGCATGTCGATGTCGATGCAGGCAATCCGGTCCGCAGGTGCCAGAATGATCGTGCGTTCGATGACGTTGCGGAGCTGGCGGACGTTGCCGGGCCACTCCCCGGCCTGGAGCGCCGCCATCGCCTTGGGCGACACATCGGGCGTGGGAACGCGCCGTTCCTGCGCAAAGCGGGCGAGGAAATACTGGACAAGCGACGGGATGTCGTCGCGGCGCCCCTCAAGCGGCGGGATGCTGAGCGGCACGACGTTGAGGCGGTAGTAGAGGTCCTCGCGAAATTCCGACGCCTCGATCGCCTGGCGGAGGTCGCGCGCGGTCGAGGAGATCACCCGGACATCGACCTTGACGTTGCGCTGGCCGCCCAGCCGCGTGAAGCTCTGATCGGTCAGCACGCGCAGCACCTTGGCCTGGGTGGTGGGCGGCATGTCCGCGACTTCGTCGAGATAGAGCGTCCCGCCATGCGCCTGTTCGAGAAGCCCCGGACGTGCGGTGCCGTTGCCGTCCTCGACCCCGAACAGCTCCTCCTCCACGCGGTGCGGGTCCATCCGCGCGCAGGCCAGGACCACGAACGGCCCTTCCGCGCGTGAGGACCAGTTGTGGAGCATGCGCGCGGCGACTTCCTTGCCGACTCCTGCGGGGCCGACGATCAGGACGCGGCTGCCAGTCGCGGCGACCTTCTTGATGGTCGCGCGGACCTGGTTGATCGCGCCGCTCGTGCCAGTCAGCTCGTCATCAAGGCCGAACTGGGTGCGAAGCGCCTGATTTTCGCGTTTCAGCCGCTCGGTCTCGGTCGCCCGGGCGACGAGGTGGAGCAGCCGATCGGCCTCGAAGGGCTTTTCGATGAAGTCGACCGCGCCCTTGCGGATCGCGGCAACGGCGGTGTCGATATTGCCGTGGCCGGAGATGATCAGCACCGGGATCGTCGGATCGCGCCGCTTGATCTCGTCGAGCACCTCCAGTCCGTCGAGCTTCGATCCCTGCAACCACACATCGAGAAGGACGAGTGACGGGCGACGCGCGCTCAGCGCGTCGAGCGCCTCGTCGCTATTGGCCGCGACGCGGGTCTCGAAGCCCTCGTCCTCGAGAACACCGGCGACGAGCTCGCGAATGTCGGCCTCGTCATCGACAACCAGTACATCAAGCGCCATGGGCGGATTCCAGACCTTTTTCTGCGGACGGCACGCCGGCTTCGGCAAGACGCGCGAGCCGGATGGTGTCGAACTGGATGACGACGCGGGCGCCGCCCTGGGGATTGTCCTCGAAGGCGATCGCGCCTTGATGCTCCTCGACGATCTTCTTGGTGATGGCGAGGCCGAGACCGGTGCCTTTGGCCCGCGTCGTCATATAGGGTTCGCTGATCCGTTCCCGCTCCTGCGGCAGGCCGACGCCGTCATCGCTGATGGCGATGAACAGGTCGCTCTCGGCGCGCCACATCCGCATCTCGACATGACCGACGGCGGCTCCATCGGTTACGGATCGACCGACCTGCTCGATCGCCTCGACCGCGTTCTTGACGACGTTGGTCAGCGCCTGGCCGATCTGCCGCCGGTCGCAGACAAGCTGGGTGTCCTCGGTTTCCTGCACGAAAGCGAACCGGATTTCGGGATGCGCGACCTCGTGAAGGAAGAGCGCGTGGCGCGCGATGTCGTCGATGGCTTCTGGACGGAACACCGGCTTCGGCATGCGCGCGAAGGACGAGAACTCGTCGACGATGCGGCGCAGATCGCCGACCTGCCGGATGATGGTCTGGGTGAGGCGGGCGAAGGTGCCGCTCTCGTCGCTGACCTGCGCGCCATAGCGGCGCTGGAGCCGTTCGGCGGCGAGCTGGATCGGGGTGAGCGGGTTCTTGATCTCGTGCGCGATCCGCCGCGCGACGTCGGACCAGGCGGCGCGGCGCTGGTCGAGCACCTGCTGGGTGATGTCGTCGAAGGTCAGGACATGACCCGAGCTGTCGGCGACCACCTTGACCGCCAGCGTGCGGATATCGGGGCCTGAGCGGATCTGGACGACGTCGTTGGCCGCCCCGCTGGCGAGCAGTTCGGCGAGGTCCTTTGACAGATCGGCGAGCGGCACCCCTTCGGCTTGTCCGCCACCGGGGAGCAGGATGGCGCGGGCGCTGCTGTTGACCAGCTTGACCAGCCCTTCCTGATCGACCGACACGACCCCCGCTGTCACGCCCGACAGCACCGCCTCGGTAAAGGCGCGGCGGTTGTCGAGCTGGCCATTGGCATGGACCAGCGCGCTCGTCTGCGCCTCCAGCCGCTGGGTCATGCGGTTGAACGCCCCGGCGAGCGTGCCGATCTCGTCGTTCGCAAGAGGGCCGTCGACACGCGTGGAAAGGTCGCCCGCGGTCACCCGGCGCGCGGCATCGACCAGTTCGCCGACGGGACGCACCACCCGGTCCGCCACCGCCAGAGCGATCCAGACGGCAAAGCTGACCAGCGCCAGCGTGCCGACATAGAGCGCGACGTTGAACCGCACCTGCAGATCGCGCGACTGGCGCGCAAAGGCGTCATAGTCCTGAAGCACGGCCTGCGCGCGTTCCATCTGGCTGAACGCCGGCGCCTCCGCATCGCGGGTGGCGTAGAGGAACACGTTCGAATTGGGATAGAGAAAGGTCACCGCCTCGATCTGGCGCGGGGTGACCTTGACGACCACGGGCTCGCCGCCGCGAAGCCGCTCGATGATCTCGGGCGACATCAGCTCCCGTGCGGAGCGTGCGTCGGGATCGACGGTGGCGGCGGTGCGCGCGACACCATCTTCGCCGATTTCGATGATCGAGGACCGGTTCAGCTTCCGCGTGACGACCTGATAGATATAGCCTTCGGCAAAGGTCGGGCTGGAGATGCGCGACTGCGTCAGATAGTCGCGAAGATCGCCCGCCATGGTCAGCGTTTCGTCACCGACCTCCTTGAGGTTCTGCTGATAATAGCCGCGTGCGAGGTCGCTGGCGTTCTGGAGCATACCGCGCGCATTGTCCGAGAACCAGAACTGGACGCCATATTGGAACAGCAGCGAGGCGAAGATCACCACCATTACCGCCGGCACGCTGGCGATCAGCGAGAAGATCGCCACCAGCCGCACATGCATGCGCCCGTCGCCGCCGACCAGACTGTTCGCCGCGCGGCGCTTGGCGATACGCCGGCCGATCAGCACCAGCAGGATGAGAGCAGGCGCGAGATTGACCAGCAGCAGCAGCGCCACGATCGGCGGGGTCAGAAGGGTGTCGCTGCTGTCCTGCCGCGCGATCAGCCACCATGTGCCCGATGCGACCAGGACGAGGCCGAGAACCGTGGCGACCTCCGCGAAGGCCACGAGCCGACCGCTCGCAAGCAACGACGTCCTGGGGGAGGCCATCCCACCGGCAAGCGCCGCATCGCCCTGGCTGCCGACATTCATCGTTGCGGAAATATCACAGTTGCTGGCGCTGGCAATACGCAAATGCGTCGCTCACGACGATGTGAGTGACTTTTGCGCATCGGTTGCCGTCGGCCGCCTTCAGCTGGGCGTCCACCGCTGGCTCACCGCGCGGGCGGGATCGATGTCGTAGGTGGTCAGCTTCTTGCGGAGCGTGTTGCGGTTGATCCCCAGCATCGCCGCAGCCTTGATCTGATTGCCGTCAACGGCGGCAAGCGTCTCGCTCAGCAGTACCGGCTCGACGCAGGCGAGCAGCAGGTCGTGCATATTGGCGGCGTGCTTGGTCGCCCCGATGGTCAGATGCTCGCGCGTCCAGCGGCGAACCGCGTCACGAAGGCTGTCCTCGCAGGCCGTGGTGCGCGGCTCGGCCAGCCTGTCATCGGCAAGTTCCTGCCGCAGCAGGTCCGGACCGATGATCGTCTCCCGCGCCAGCACCGTCAGCCGCTGCATCAGGTTCTTGAGCTCGCGCACATTGCCTGGCCAGTTGTAGAGGCGCAGCAGCGCGGCGGCGTCCTCCGACAGCGCCTTTCTCGGCAGGCCGTCCTGCGCCGCCTGTTCAAGAAAATGGCGCGCCAGCAGCGGCACGTCGTCGGCGCGGTCACGCAGCGCGGGCAGCATGATCGGGACGACGTTGAGCCGGTAATAGAGGTCCTCGCGGAATCGACCGTCGACGATCAGCGCGGCGAGATCCTGATTGGTCGCCGCGATGATCCGCACATCGACCCGGATCGCGCGGTTGCCGCCGACCGTCGTCACCTCGCCCGACTGAAGCACGCGAAGCAGCCGGGTCTGCGCTTCCAGCGGCATGTCGCCGATTTCGTCGAGGAACAGCGTGCCGCCCTGCGCCTGCTCGAACTTGCCGGCGGTGCGCGCCGTGGCGCCGGTGAACGCGCCCTTCTCGTAACCGAACAGCTCGGCCTCGATCAGCTCGCGCGGAATGGCGCCCATGTTGATCGCCACGAACGGCCGCTCGCGGCGATGGCCGAGATTGTGGATCGCCTCCGCCACCAGTTCCTTGCCAGTACCCGACTCGCCCAGAACGAGGATCGACAGGTCGTTCGAGATCACGCGCGCGATCGTCCGGTAGACTTCCTGCATCGCGCCCGACCGCCCGATGAGGGGCATGTCCTCCCCCTCCGACGGAGCCCCTTCGTGCTCCTGAGCCGCAAGGCCGGACATGGCCGCGTTTACCGCCATCGTCAGGTCGTTGAGGTCAAACGGCTTGGGCAGATATTCGAAGGCACCCTGCGCGGTGGCGCGGACGGCGGTGTTGAGCGTGTTCTGCGCCGAAAGGACGATGACCTTGAGCTGGGGGCGCTGTTCGAGGATCTCGCCGAGCCCGTCGAGACCGTCGCCATCGGGCAGGATCACATCGCAGATCAGCAACTCGGGGTCGAAGGCGTCAAGCTGGGCGGCGCGCTCGGCGATGCTGCCGACGGTCTTCACGACATGTCCCTGCCGCCGCAACGCCTCGCCGATCACCAGGCACACCGCCTGGTCGTCGTCGACCACGAGGATACGCCGTGCAATCATCACTTTCAGCCTTTCTCACCCTTGGGAAGCAGCAGCCGGAAGATCGTCCAGTCCTGTCCGTCCCTGCCGCCTGTCTCCCGCTCATGCTGGACCAGCCCGCCCATGTCGCGGATCAGCTTGTCGACCAGCGCGAGGCCGAGGCCCTGCCCCGTCCGCTTGGTCGTGATGAACGGGTTGAACAGCACGTCGCGGATCGCCTCGGGCACACCGGGGCCATTGTCCATCACCTGGATCTCGATCGGCAGCGTCACGGGCGTCCGGCTGCCCGCGCGCGTGATCGAAAAACCGTGGCGGAAGGCGGTGGTGACGACGATCTGGCCGTTGGGCCGCCCGTTCAGCGCCTCGGCGGCGTTCTTCAGGAGGTTGATGACCACCTGGACCAGCCTGTCGCCATCCACCATCGCCTCGGGCAGCGAGGGGTCGTAGTCGCGCCGCAGCGACAATTCGGTCGCCAGCCCGGCCTCGACAATGTCCACCGCACGGTCGAGCAGCGGATAGATATTCTGCGCCCGGCACGATGCGGCAGGATCGGACGTAAAGCCCTGCATGCTGTCGATCAGCGAGGCGATGCGGTCGACTTCCGCGATGATCAGGCGGGTCAGGTGGCGCTGGGCGTCAGGTGTCTCCGCTTCCAGCAGTTGCGCGGCACCGCGAATGCCCGCCAGCGGATTCTTGATCTCGTGCGCCAGCATCGCCGCCGCGCCGATCGCCGACATGGCGCCCGACGGCGGACGGCGAAAGCCTATCGTCTGGCTCTGTCCGTGGACGTGCAGCGCGACGATACGCCGGCCCGATCCTTCGGCGAGCGGGCTGATGAGCACGTCCATGTGGACGGCAGCGGTTCGGCCCGCGTGGATGCGGACGTCATAGGCCGCGATGGGCTTGTCGGCGCGCCACAGGCTGGGGTCCAGCATCGGGTCGTCGAGGCGGAGGACGCGGTCGACGGAACTCCCCACCAGCGCTGAACTCGCCATGTTGAGCAGGCTTTCGGCGCGCGGATTGGCCGAAAGGATGCGTCCCTCGCCGTCGAGGACGAGCGTCGCGACCGGATGCGTGCTGTGGCTGTCGACCGGTGCCGTGACTGGCGCCATCCGCTGTCAGGCCGCGGCGCGCGAAAGGAACGGATCGTAGAAGCGCGCCAGCATGTCGAGCACGGTCGCGGCGTCGCCAATCTGGTTGACGGCGTTGCGGAACTCCGCCGATCCGGGAAGGCCACGCGTGTACCAGCCGATATGCTTGCGCGCCATGTTGACGCCGACATGCTCGCCATAATGGCCCAGCATCGCGCGATAATGCTCGACGATCAGATGATATTGCTCCTCGACCGAGGGATCGGGGCGCGTCTGGCCGGTGGCCATCCAGTGCATGACCTGTCCCAGCAGCCATGGCTTGCCATAGGCTCCCCGCCCGATCATCACGCCATCGGCACCGCTCTGGTCCAGTGCGGCCTCGGCATCGGCGATCGAGCAGATGTCGCCGTTGACGATGACCGGCAGCGAAACCGCGTCCTTCACCCGGCAGACAAACGACCAGTCGGCCGACCCCTTGTACATCTGGCAGCGGGTGCGGCCATGGACGGTGATCATCCGCGCGCCGAGATCCTCGGCGATCCGCGCGAGTTCGGGCGCGTTGAGGCTGTGATGATCCCAGCCCATCCGCATCTTGACCGTGACGGGAACGTCGACCGCCTTGACCGTCGCTTCAATCAGCCGGGCGGCGAGCGGCAGGTCGCGCATCAACGCGCTGCCGGCGTCGCCGTTCACCACCTTCTTGACGGGGCAACCCATGTTGATGTCGATGATCGCCGCGCCGCGATCGGCGTTGAGCTTCGCGGCTTCCGCCATCTCCTCCGGCGAACAGCCGGCAAGCTGCATCGACACCGGTTCCTCGCACGCGTCCCAGGCGGCCTTTTGCAGCGACTGGCGCGTCTGACGGATCATCGCGGGCGATGCGATCATCTCGGTCACGTTGAGCCCCGAGCCATAGCGGCGGACGAGCGTTCGGAACGGCATGTCGGTGACACCGGTCATCGGCGCCAGGATGACGGGCATGTCGATCCGGACAGGGCCGATCTGGATGGGAGCGAGGCGAGCCATGTGAAAACCTTGGGTAAAAACGCCGAGCCTGTACCGCGATTGGCGCTTTCTCACAAGCGCAGGCTCCCCTATGGCGCGGCCATGAGCGAGGTGGACAGGATCGCGGTGGTGCTGCTCGCGGCCGGACGCGGCGAGCGCGCGGGCGGCGGGGAGCCGAAGCAATATCGCAAGCTGGGGGGGCAGAGCGTGCTCGCGCGCGCGCTCGGCTCGCTGGCGGCGCACGACCGGATGGGGCCTTTCCTGCTCGTCGTCGCCCCGGGCGAGGAGAGCCGCGCGCGCGCCGTACTGGGCGAGGCAACGGATGGCGTACGGATCGTGACTGGCGGCGCGACCCGCCGCGAGTCCGTCGCCGCGGCCGTCGCCGCCCTCTCCGGGGGGGAGCCGCCCCGCCATGTGGTCGTCCACGACAGCGCCCGCCCTTTCGTTCCGCGCGACGCGCTCGACCGGATCGTCGCCGCGCTCGACTCGGGTGCGGCCGGTGTCATTCCCGTGTTGCCGGTGGCCGACACGCTGGCGCGCAGGCAGGACGGCGCGGTCGTCCCCCGCGATGGTCTGATGCGCGTGCAGACTCCGCAGGGCTTCCGTCTCGACCTGCTGCGCGAGGCGCATGAGCGCTGGGGTGCGGAACAGGAAGCGACCGACGACGCGCAGATGGTCCGCGCGCTGGGGCACGAGATCGCGATGGTCGAAGGAGACGTGCGCATGGAGAAGATCACCACCGCGAGCGACTTCGCCCGGCTGGCGGCGCTCAACGGCCTGCAGCCCGAGCCGCGAACGGGAACCGGTTATGACGTTCACCGGCTCGAACCCGGGCGGCCGCTCTGGCTCTGCGGGATCGAGGTCCCGCACGATCACGGCCTCTCCGGTCACAGCGACGCCGACGTCGCGATCCACGCGCTGGTCGACGCGCTGCTGGGGGCGATCGGCGATGGCGACATCGGTTTTCACTTTCCGCCGAGCGACGCGCGCTGGCGCGGTGCGCCCTCCGCCAGATTTCTGGAATTCGCGCGCGACCGGATCGCCGAGCACGGCGGGCGTATCGCGCATGTCGATCTGACCATCATCTGCGAGGCGCCGCGCATCGGCCCGCACCGCGACGCGATGCGACAGCGGCTCGCGGAACTGCTCGCGATCGATATCGCCCGCGTGAGCGTCAAGGCGACCACGACCGAGGGCCTGGGCTTCCCCGGCCGTCGCGAAGGGATCGCCGCGCAGGCCGCCGCCACCGTCCTGATCGAAGGCTGAGTTCCGTCGGGAACCGCCGCCACCCTCAAGGAGTCTGATCGCCATGGAAATCCTGCTGCCTGAGCCGCTCGTCCGGCTCGCCCACCGTGTCGTCGCGCTGAATGTCGAGGCGGGACGCCGTGTCACTTTGGCGGAGAGTTGCACCGGGGGGCTGGTCGCGGCGGCGTTGACCGAGGTGCCTGGCGCGTCGGATGTCTTCGACTGCGGCTTCGTCACCTATTCGAACGAGGCCAAGATGAAGATGCTGGGCGTCAGCAGCGATGTGCTGGAGACGTTCGGCGCGGTTTCGATCGCGACCGCCTGGGCCATGGCGCAAGGGGCGCTCGACCGCACCGCCGCCGACGTCGCGGTTTCGATCACCGGGATCGCCGGTCCGGGCGGCGGGTCCGAGAAGAAACCCGTCGGCACGGTGGTCTTCGCCCGCGCCGAGCGGGGCCAGGACCCCGACAAGGTCATGGCCGATCACAAGCAGTTCGAGGATAGCGGTCGCGCAGGCGTGCGGCTTCAGGCGGCGCTGTGTGCGCTCGAACTGCTCGTGCCGCCAGGCATGGAGCCGTAAAGCGCCGCTGCCCGGTCCTCGAACGCGCCGATCATCTTGCGGAGCGCGCGGTCGAAGAACTGGCCGGCCAGCATCTCGAACATCCGGTTCTTGAACGCGAAGTCGACGCAGAAGTCGATCAGCACCCCGCCCTGCCCGTCGCTGCGGAACGTCCAGTCGTTGGTGAGGTGCTTGAGCGGACCTTCCAGATAGTCGACATGGACCTTGTCCGGCCGGTGCTTGCGCACCCGCGAGGTAAAGGATTCGCGTAATCCCTTGAACCCCACGATCATGTCCGCGACGGTCTCCGTGTCACTGTCCGCACGCACCCGCATCGCGCTGATCCACGGCAGAAACTCCGGATAGCGGGCGATATCGGTCACCAGGTCAAACATCTGCTGCGGCGAATAGGGAAGATGCCGCGTCTCGTCATGCCGGGGCACGGGAAGCCTCCGCCTGACGGGCAAGCTTCGCATCGCGCGCGGCGCGCATCTGAACGAAGTCGTCGCCCGCATGATAGCTGGACCGTGTGAGCGGGCTCGCCGCGACCTGAAGGAAGCCCTTTGCGCGCGCGATCGCGCCATAGGCCTTGAACGCGTCGGGCGTGACGAACCCCTCCACCCGCGCGTGACGCGGCGTGGGCTGGAGATACTGGCCCATGGTCAGGAAATCGATGTCGGCGGAGCGCATGTCGTCCATCACCTGATGCACTTCGAGCCGCTGTTCGCCGAGGCCGA
>CAZJCT010000018.1:0-33598 GCA_964544675.1 uncultured Sphingobium sp. | reverse complement strand
TTTTGCACGCCGATCACCCCACGAAGGGGGTGCCTATTGCACGCTGATCCTCACGCATTGCCGAGGCGATGCGCGCGCCACCCGACGCCTGAGCGCCCCGCCCGCCGGCGCGCGGCGACATCTTGTTACAATGCTGACACGAAGCTGACTGACGCGTTCCCGGGCCGTTCAGCGCCGCTACCCCATAACCGATCTTGCCAGCCGCCCCGACCGGGCCGGCCGCAATGGCAGGAAAGGAATTGAACCATGCGCAAGACAATTTTGACAGCGCTGATCATGGCCACCGCGCTCCCCGGCATGGCGCCGGCGGCGATGGCACAGACCCACGAACTTCGCCGCGACCGCCAGGACATCCGCGAGGAACGGCGCGAACTGCGCGATGCGCGCGCCTATGGCGACCGGCATGACGTGCGCGAGGAGCGCCGCGACGTGCGCCACGCCAAGCAGGAATATCGCGAGGACTGGCGCGACTATCGCCGCGACCATCGCGACCTCTATCGCCGTGGCAACTGGAAGGCGCCCTTCGCCTATCAGCGGTTCGACCATGGCACGCGGCTGCGGCCCGTCTACTATTCGTCGAGCTATCGGATCGCCAACCCGCACCGCTACCGCCTCTATGGGGGCACCGGCGCTTACACCTGGGTGCGGCACTATGACGATGCGCTGCTGGTGAACACCCGTACCGGCCGCGTCGCCCAGGTCCATCGCGGCTTCTTCTGGTAAGCCATGCGAGTGGCCGGTGGACCCGTGAACGGGACTGCCGGCCGTCGGCTCAGGACGCGGCGCGCTCCAGCGCCTCGGCGATCAGGCGGCGGCTCGCGCCGATGCCGTAGAGGCGGATGAAGCTGCCCATGCGCGGCCCCTGATCGGCGCCGAGCAGAGTCTGGTATAGCGCCTTGAACCAGTCGCGGAGCTGTTCGAACCCGTAGTGCGGGTCCTTGCCGATCTCGTACACGATCGTCTGGATATCTTCCGCGCTCGCATCGTCGGACAGCGCGGCGAGTTGCTCGTCCAGTTCGGTCAGCGCCCTCGCCTCGGCAGCGTCGGGCGCGCGGCGGCGCAGCGTCGGCGCGATGAAGTCACGATTATAGGCGAGCGCATTGGCTATCAGCGGCCGCAGCCGCTCCAGCGAATCGGGTGCGGCATCGTCCAGATAGTTGCGCAGATAGGCGGTCACCTGATCCTCGGTGGCGTCCGCCCCGAGAACCCCGACAAGGTTCAGCAGCAGGCCGAAGCTGACCGGCAACCCCTCGTCGGGCACCGCGCCGTTGTGGATATGGTGCACAGGGTTGCCCAGCCGCTTGTCGAGCGGCTGCGCGGCATATTGCGCGCGGAACTGCTCATATTCGTCCACCGCGCGCGGAATGACGCCGATGTGGAGTTGCTTGGCGCTCTTCGGCTCGCGGTAGGCATAGAAAGCCAGGCTCTCCTCGGTGCCATAGGTCAGCCATTCCTCGAGACTGAGGCCATTGCCCTTGGACTTGGAGATCTTCTCGCCGCGCTCGTCGAGGAACATCTCGTAGATCAGGCCCTCGGGCTTGCGGCCACCCAGCACCTGCGCGATCTTGCCCGACTGCACGCCGCTGTCGGTCAGGTCCTTGCCGTACATCTCGTAATCGACGTCGAGCGCGACCCAGCGCATCGCCCAGTCGACCTTCCACTGCAGCTTGGCACCGCCCGACAGGATGCAATGCTCGATGGTACGACCGTCATCCTCGAAGCGGACCAGCCCGGCCTCGGCATCGACGACCTCGATCGGCACCTGAAGCACGATGCCGCCAGAGGGGCTGACCGGAAGCACCGGCGAATAGGTCGCCGCGCGTTCGGCGCGCAGCGTCGGCAGCATGATGTCCATGATTGCCTGGTAGCGGCGGAGCACGTCGCGAAGCTGCTCGTCGAACGCGCCCGAGCTGTACCGCTCGGTCGACGAGACGAACTCATAGTCGAAGCCGAACCGGTCGAGAAAGGCGCGAAGCATCGCGTTGTTGTGATGCGCGAAGCTCTCGAACTTGCCGAACGGGTCGGGAATGGCGGTCAGCGGCTTGCCGAGATGCTCCGCCAGCATCGCCTGGTTCGGCACATTGTCCGGTACCTTGCGCAAGCCGTCCATGTCGTCGCTGAACGCCACCAGCCGCGTCGGCACGTCGCTCAGCGCCTCGAACGCGCGGCGCACCATCGTCGTTCGCAACACTTCGTTGAACGTGCCGATGTGCGGCAGCCCCGACGGACCGTAGCCCGTCTCGAACAGGACATGGCCCTTTGCCGGAAGGCTTCCGCCAGTCCGGCGCAGGACCTTTCGCGCTTCCTCGAACGGCCAGGCCTTCGATGCTTCCGCGGCGGCGCGCAGACCGGAAATGTCGCTCTCGTTGCTCATTCCGGCCCTCTAGAGCCTGATCGGTTGAGGTGGAAGCGCTTTGCGCTTCCGCCGAAAGCGTGAATCAGGCTCCTGTCAGATGATGGCGACCCCGATTCACATTGCAGGCCACGGCCTGCAACGATCAGGGTCGACAGCCTGATCGGTTGAGGTGGAAGCGTGAAGCAGGCTCTTTTTCAACGGCTCGGGACCCTTGCGCACGAACGCCAGTCGGCAAGGCCCGGCAGCCGGTCGTCGGGCGCGAAACAAAGCGCGGACCGCCGTCGTGCTTTTCAGAAATTTAATCAATATACGTCAGTTTGGCGGGACAGGGAGGCCGACATGGATCTGAACCGCGCGCGCCTGCGCACTGCAGTGGACATCGCCGTGAAATTGACGAGCGTCCTCGATTCGATCGACGCGCGCGTTATCGACCTGAACGAGAAAGGTGCGCAGATCCATGGCGCAGCCCTTCCCGCCGGCACCAAGTTCCAGATCGCCTATGAAGACCAGATCGTCTACGCGCAGTGCCGCTGGTCGGAGGTCGACCGCATGGGTGTCTCGTTCCCCTTCGGCCTGCACGACGGGCCGCTGTACGAACGGCTGATCCAGACGCGGGCATTGAAGGGCGATGCCGGCTCGCCGCTCGCCGCACAGGGCTACGCCCCCGGAGTCAGCGCACCGGGCGGTTTCCCGCTGGTCCGGGCAGCGGCGGGACGATCAGGCTTCGGCCGACGCGCGCTTGCCTGAGCAGGACACCCCTGTCGAGCCTGTGTAGCGCCGCAGTCAGCAATCAGCCGATGACAAGATAGGCGAGCCCCATCAGGCACAAAAGAAACAGGCCCAGACCACCGAGGCGCGATACGAAATGCGCACCGCGATCGAGGAACGAATCTGCCCGTAGAGGCGTATCGGGGAAACTGTGGACATTCATGGCGCGACCCTCTCCAACTTCATGCGTAACGACAAGAAGCAGCTTCTGTCTTTGTTTCTCGCTCCTTACGTTTGAGATAAGGTTCGGTTTCGACATTCGCAAGACGAATTTGCACGGATTCCGCGTTTCTTCCCGCCGCCTTCGCGACGGCACAATAGCCATCACTAAATATTGATCGGCAATATGCGTTGCCATTGAACAATATCTTCATTCACATCATGTCTTCGTCGGCAATTCTCTTAGAGAGCATACAAAATCTTTCGCTTTTAGCCCTCCCATCGTTTCAATTTATTACCTTTTCAACTTTCATTATTCTTTTGCGATCGCGCGCCGCGTTGTTTCCGCGCAACCTGGCGGGGCTGGCAAGGCAAGGGCCGACGAAAATTCTTCGCGTCTGGCGAATATCGATGAAACCAAAGCGTGGCTGATCTATTGGGTTGGCGGTGGATTTTGACCGACTTGCCGCACTGCACATAAACCATATCGGCGCGTGGCTCGATGAGGGCGGCGTGCCGAGACGCGTGGATCGGCAGGACGCCAAGGCCCTGACGCTGGCATCCCCGGTCATGATCGTGAACGCGCCGCTGGTGGGTGCCCGCCTGGGCTTTCCCGAGGTGTCGGGGCTCGACCTGCTCGAACTGTTCGCCTTCGTCCATCCCGCGCGCTTTGCCGTCCCCACCGTCGCGGGCCTCTGCGATGCGCTGGGCCTGCCGCGACCGGAGGAGGAAAGCGCCAACGCCGCCATGATCCGTCAGCTGGCCGCGCGGCTGCTCGCCACGCTCGACGACCCGTCATGGCCGGAACGGACCGGCGCGGCGATGGCGGCGCGCGGGCTGGAGCGGGCGAAATGGTCATGGGCGCCGTTCGTCCGCGCCGCGCTTCACGACGGCGGCCGCAGCGAGCCCTGGCTGTTCAGCGCGCTGCCCGAGTGGGACGAGCAGGCGCCGCGCCCGCCCGCGCGCGAGCATCCTGTCGATCCCGATGCGCTGGCCGACCATCTCGACGCACTGCTCGGCCCGGAGGGCGAGGCGCGGCCGGCGCAGCGCGCCTATGCCGCCGCCGCCGCCGATGCCTTTGCCCCGCGCGACCGCCGCGACAGCCCGCGCATCGTGCTCGCCGAGGCGGGAACGGGCACCGGCAAGACGCTCGGCTATCTCGCGCCCGCGTCGCTGTGGGCGGCGGAGGCGGGCGGCCCGGTGTGGATATCCACCTTCACCAAGGCGCTGCAGCGGCAACTGGGGCGCGAGAGCGCGCGCATCTATCCCGACGCCGCGCAGCACCGCCGCCGCGTCGTGATCCGCAAGGGGCGCGAGAACTATCTCTGCCTGCTCAACCTGGAGGAGGCGCTGCAGGGCGCGGCCAGCGGACGCGGCGCGGTGTTCGCGCATCTGGTCGCGCGCTGGGCGCTGTACAGCCGCGACGGCGACATGGTCGGCGGCGACCTGCCCGGCTGGCTGCCGACCTTGTTCCGCCGCAGCGGCACCGCCGCGCTGACCGACCGGCGCGGCGAGTGCATCTATGCCGGATGCCCGCATTACCGCCGCTGCTATATCGAGCGCGCCACCCGGTCGGCGGAGGCGGCCGACCTTGTCATCGCCAACCATGCGCTTGTCCTGGTGCAGGCGGTGCAGGGGCAGCAGCAAAGCCCGACCCGCTATGTCTTCGACGAGGGTCATCATCTGTTTGGCGCCGCCGATTCCGCGTTCTCCGCCGCGCTGTCGGGAGCGGAGGCGATCGAGATGCGGCGCTGGATCATCGGCCGCGAGGGCAGCCGGCGCGGCCGGCGGCGCGGGCTGTCGGCGCGGCTGGCCGATGTCGCGAGCTATGACGGCGAAGCGGGCACCGCGATCGAGACCGCAGTGGCGGCGGCCATGGCGCTGCCTGCTGACGACTGGCTGGCGCGGGTCTGCGCCGGGGCGGGCGAAGGGCCGGTCGAGGCGCTGCTTCACGAGATACGCATGACGGTGCTTGCCCGCGCGCAGGAGTCCAGTCGCGCGGGCGACAGCGATCCCGGCTATGGGCTCGAAGCCGAGCTGGCCGATCCGCCCCCGCCGCTGATCGAGGCGGCGCAGCGCGCGGCGGACGCCCTGACGCGTATCGCCGCGCCGCTTCGCGCTCTCGACGAGCGGCTGGAACGCATCGTCGCCGATCCGCCCGACTGGCTCGACGGCGACGGGCGCAGCCGGATCGAAGGCAGCCGCATCGCGCTCGGGCGCCGTGCCGACACGCTCACGGCGTGGGTGGCGATGCTGCTCAGGATCGGCGGGCCGGGCGATCCCGATCTGGTTGACTGGATGGCGGTCGATCGCTTCGACGGGCGCGAATTCGACATCGCGCTTCGCCGCCACTGGCTCGACCCCACCCGGCCGCTCGCCGACCATGTGCTTCGCCCCGCGCATGGCGCGCTGATCACCTCCGCAACGCTGCGCTCGGGCGGGGACTGGACGCAGGCGAAGGCGCTCACCGGGGCCGCGCATCTGGGCGGCGCGCCCGCGCTGTTCACCGCCGAAAGCCCGTTCGACTATGCCAGGCAGGCGCGCGTCCTGATCGTCACCGACGTGAAGCGGGGGGACATCGCCGCGCTGTCGGGCGCCTATGGGCGGCTGATCGAGGCATCGGGCGGGGGCGCGCTCGGCCTGTTCACCGCGATCCGGCGGCTTCGCGCGGTCCATGCGCGCATCGTCGACCGGCTCGCGCGGTCGGGCTTGCCGGTGTTCGCGCAGCATGTCGATCCGATGGACGTCGGCACCTTGGTCGACCTCTTCCGCGCCGACCCCGCGGCGTCGCTGCTCGGCACCGATTCGTTGCGCGACGGCATCGACGTGCCCGGCGACACGCTGCGCCTCGTCGTGATGGAGGGCGTGCCATGGCCCAAGCCGTCGGTCCTCCACGCCGCGCGCAAGCTCGCCTGGGACGGGCAGGACTATAATGACCGGATCGTGCGCGCGCGCCTGGCGCAGGCATTCGGGCGGCTGATCCGCCGCCATGACGATCGCGGCGTGTTCGTCCTGCTGTCGTCGGCGGTACCGAGCCGGATGCTGACCGCCTTTCCGCCCGAGGTCCCGGTCGCCCGCGTCACGCTCGACGAGGCGGTGGCAGCGGTGCAGGGGCTGGTCGGCCCGAACGCGCCCGCCGACGACCGCTCCGCCCTGCCCGCCCCCCGATAAGAGCGGGCGGACCTTGCGGGTTCGACTTGGTTCCGTCGCAAAATTGCGCCATGGGCGGAGGCGACGGATTGAGGAGCGGGACGCCGATGAAGACTGTTACCCTGTTGCGCCACGCCAAATCCGACTGGAGCGACACGGTCCAGCGCGACTTCGACCGGCCGCTCAACGCGCGCGGCAAGCGGGCGGCCCATGTGATGGGCCAGTGGGCCAGCGACAATGCCATCGCGTTCGACAGCATCGTCGCGTCGCCGGCCGTGCGCGTCATCGAAACGCTCGACCATTTCCTCGAGGGCTATGCCCGCGCGATCGACATACGCTGGGACCGGCGCATCTATCTGGCATCATCGGTGACGCTGCTCGACGTGCTGCGCGACCTGCCCGACACGATCGACGCGGTGCTGATGGCAGGCCATAATCCGGGGCTGGAGGATCTCGTCCTCGACCTGGTTCCCGACACCGCCGCCGACGCGCTTCGCGCCGAGGTGGAGATCAAGTTCCCGACCGCGAGCATTGCCCGGCTGCGTTTCGACGCCGACCGCTGGTCCGACATCGGCAAGAGCGCGCGGCTGGACGTGTTCAGGCGCCCGCGCGATGTCGATCCGGCGCTGGGTCCGGAAGCCGGCCGCCACTGACGCGGCCGCCGGATCAGCGCTCGCCGGAATCCAGCGCGGCCGCGAGTTCCCCGCGTATCGCGCACAGCCGTTTCAGCAGATCGTCGGGGGCGCGTCGCTCCACGACGCCGGGGGTCGCAGGTGCCGCAGGCGCCACCGCTTGTACGGCCGGTTCCTCACCGCCGGCGCGCGTGCCCAGCGCCTTTAGAGCGCCCTTCATCGTGAAGCCTTCGACGTTCAGCAGCCGGTGGATCTGCCGCGCGACCGCAACGTCCTGGGGCCGGTAGTAACGGCGATTGCCCGACCTTTGCAGGGGCTTGAGCTGCGGAAAGCGGGTTTCCCAATAGCGCAGCACATGCTGCCCGACACCGAGTTCCTGCGCCAGCTCGCCTATGGTCAGAAACGCGCCGTCGGCCTTGTCCATCGGCCCAGACTGTAACGCCTGCGCGAGACGGGTCAATCGTGGCCGTTCGGCCTTGCCGCGATTCGGTCGCGCATGATCTGGCTGGGCCGGAAGGTCAGGACCCGGCGCGGCGCGATCGGCACCTCGATTCCCGTCTTCGGATTGCGGCCCACGCGCTCGCGCTTGTCGCGCAGCGTGAACGTCCCGAACCCGGAAATCTTGACATGCTCGCCTTGTTCGAGGGCATCGCAGATATGCTTGAGCACGGACTCGACGACCTCCGCCGACTCCGCTTTGGACAGTCCGATGTGACGATTCAGCATTTCCGCCAAATCCGCTCGCGTCAGCGTAGACTCGCCCGACATTTTGCCCCTACCCGCTAAAACAGGACACCCCACCGGGCGCGGTTCTGCAACGATTTCACATTTATTGCAACTCAAAGGCACCGGTAGGAGTTTCGAAATCGAAACGAATCTGGAGGCAAAGGAAGACTCGATTGCAATTCAATAGCGTAGGACTGACGCACCCCAAGTAAAACCCCCGCCCATGGCTTCGAGGACGACGATCTGGCCGTGCCGGATGCGGCCGTCGCGAATCGCTTCGTCGAGTGCCAGCGGAACCGATGCGGCGGAGGTGTTGGCATGACGGTCCACCGTCATCACCACCTTTTCGCGGTCGAGACCCAGCTTGCGGGCGGTCGCGTCGAGGATCCGGGCATTGGCCTGGTGCGGGACGAGCCAGTCGACTTCCCCCGGCTGAAGTCCGGCCGCTTCCATCACCTCGCCCAGCACCGCCGAGAGGTTGGTCACCGCGTGACGAAACACCTCCTGCCCGCGCATCCTGAGCTTGCCGACGGTTCCGGTGGTCGATGGACCGCCATCGACATACAGCAAGTCGTTGTGCCGTCCATCGGCGTGGAGCCGGTTGCCGAGAATACCCGGCCCTGTGTCCGCTTCCACATCCTGCGCCTCGAGCAGGACCGCGCCCGCGCCGTCGCCGAACAGGACGCAGGTCGTGCGGTCCTCCCAGTCGAGGATGCGGCTGAAGGTTTCCGACCCGATCACCAGCGCCCGGCGCGCGCCGCCGCCACGCAGCATGTTGTCCGCCACGGTGACGGCATACAGAAAGCCCGAACACACCGCCGCGACGTCGAAGGCGACGCAGTCGGCGATCCCGAGCCGCGCCTGCACCTGGGTCGCGCTCGATGGAAAGGTCTGGTCGGGTGTCGCGGTTGCCAGCACGATCAGGTCGATTGCCGATGGCTCGATCCCGGCGGCCTCGATCGCGGCGCGCGCCGCGTCGGTCGCCAGCGAAACCGTGGTCTCGCCCTCCCCGGCAATGTAGCGCGAGCGGATACCGGTGCGCGCGACGATCCACTCGTCGCTGGTGTCCACCTGCTCCGCCAGCTCCGCATTGGCGACGCAGCGTTGCGGCAGGGCAGAGCCCGTGCCGATCAGAACCGAACGAACTGTCATTGCGCGGCGGCGCTCCGGATTGTGCTGTCGCTATCGGGGGGCAGGATCGCGCCGGCGATCTGCCGGGCGATGTCGTTCTGGACGAGGCGAAGCGCAACATGGATCGCGTTGGCGACCCCCTTGGCGTCGGCGCCGCCATGGCTCTTCACGACGATCCCGTTGAGGCCCAGGAACACCGCGCCATTGTGGTTATTGGGGTCGAGATGCACCTTGAGCATGTGCAGCGCGGGCTTAGACAGCAGGAATCCCGCCTTCGACCGAAGCGAGCTGGTGAAGGCGCGGCGCAGGAACTCGGTGACGAGGCGCGCGGTCCCTTCGGCGGTCTTGAGAGCGATGTTGCCCGCGAAACCCTCGGACACGACCACATCGGCGTCGCCGAATCCGATCTTGTCGCCCTCGATGAAGCCGTCGAACTGCAGCGGCAGCCCCTCGGCCGCGCGGATCATCGCGGCGGCGTCGCGGATCTCGTCGGTGCCCTTCAGCTCTTCGGTGCCGATGTTGAGGAGGCGGACGCGCGGGCGCGGCAGCCCCATCACCGACCGCGCATAAGCGGCGCCCATCACCGCGAACTGAAAGAGATTGTGCGCGTCGCACTCGGTGTTGGCGCCGAGGTCGAGCATGACGACGTCATTGTCGCCAAGGCTGGGCAGCAGCGCCGCCAGCGCAGGCCGGTCGATACCCGGCATCGTGCGAAGCGACAGCTTGGCCATCGCCATCAGCGCGCCGGTATTGCCCGCCGAAACCGCAGCCGCCGCCGAACCGGTCTTCACCGCATCGACGGCCAGCGCCATCGAACTGCCACGGCCCGACCGGATCGCCTGGCTCGGCTTGTCATTGGGGGCGACCACGCGGTCGGTGTGGAGAATCTCCGACGCCGCGGCGAGCGCGCCATGACCGGCAAGCGCCGTCTGGATCGCGGCCTGATCGCCGATCAGGAGGAAGCGGAGTTCGGGATGCTGCGCAAGCGCGAGCGCGGCGCCCGCGACCATGACGGGAGCGCCGGTATCGCCGCCCATCGCGTCGATCGCGATCCGCGGCTCTGTCATTGTTCCCGCCTTTGCCAGAGCCGTCAGGCGACCGCTACGATTTCGCGCCCGTTATAGTGGCCGCAGGCGGCGCACAGATTGTGCGGGCGCTTCAGCTCGCCGCAGTTGGAGCATTCCTGAAAAGCCTCGACGCGCAGCGAATCATGGCTGCGGCGCATGCCGCGCTTGGAGGGCGAGGTCTTTCTTTTAGGTACAGCCATGTTGGCACCTGTTCTCTACTATATCAGCTACGTTCGGCTTCGCTTGAGCGCCAACCGCCAACGGGGCTGCCAGCCGGACCGGCCGCAGCCGGACGGCCCGGGCTTTCGCGAGAGTGTGCGCCTATAGCGGCTTTTCGCGGCAAGGCAAGCCGTTCATTGGCGCGCGAGCACCGCGTCGGCCACGAACGGATTGGTCTGCCGCTCATAGCCGAAGCTGCTCGCCTCGCCATGGCCGGGGATGAAGCTGGTATCGTCGCCGAGCGGCCACAGCCGCCCGGTGATCGCGCCGATCAGGTCGGCATGGTTGCCGAGCGGAAAGTCGGTGCGGCCGATCGACCCCTTGAACAGCACGTCGCCGACGATGGCGAGTTTCGACGGGGCGTGGTGGAAGACAACATGGCCGGGCGTGTGGCCGGGGCAATGATAGACGTCGAGCACCAGGTCGCCGACCGTCACCGTGTCGCCGTTCGCCAGCCAGCGGTCGGGCTCGAACACCGCGCCATTGATGCCGAAGCGGTGGCCATCCTCGTCGAGCCGGCTGATCCAGAACCGGTCCGCCTCGTGCGGTCCCTCGACGGGAACGCCCAGTTCGGCGGCGAGCATGCCGGTCTGGCCGCAATGGTCGATATGGCCATGAGTCACGAGCAGCTTCTCGATCGTCACGCCGAACTTCGCCGCTGCCGCCTTGAGCCGGTCGAGGTCTCCGCCCGCATCGACAAAGGCGCCGCGCATGGTGCGCGTGCACCAGATGAGCGAGCAGTTCTGCTGGAGCGGCGTCACCGGGATCATGGCGGCACGCAGCGGAGGTTCGGTCCTGTCAGTCATGATGTGCGATGTGGCGGCTCCCCGCCCCCGCTGCAAGCAGGATCAGAAACCGTGCATCCGGTGCGACCACTGCCAGGCGATCACCGCCGCCTTGGCGGGCTGGATCATCAGCAGCGCCAGCACCGCGGTCAGCGCCGGCCACAGGATCATCTGCCACAGCAGCGGCAGCGGCAGCATGAAGTTCACCTCGATCACGATGGGAACGAGCAGATGGCCGAGAATCAGGATGACCAGATAGGCCGGAAAGTCGTCCGCCTGCTGGTGAGTCCAGTCCTGCCCGCAGGCGCGGCACGTGTCGACCGGCTTGAGGAACGCGCGGAACAGCGGCGCAGACCCGCAGGCGGGACAGCGGCAGGCGAGCGCGGCGGGCAATGCGGCCCGGAAGGACCGGTCGGAAGAGGCAGAGGTCATGCCGCGCGCATAGCGCAAATGGGGGCAGCGCGGTAGCCGTGAGTTGGTGCCATCCAGATCCAGCGCGCCGTTCGCCCTGAGGAGGGACTGAGCGCAAGCGAAGGCCCGTCTCGAAGTGGCTACCCTAACTGTCCTTCGAGACGCCACCTCGCCAACGCTCAGTGGCTCCTCAGGGCGAACGGCGACCCCATCACATCGGGTCACCGCTGATTCGATACGAGCAGTTCCTCGACAAACGCGGGCACGGTGACACCGGCGGGGCCGAGCCGGCATTCGTGGAAGAAGCTGCTGCCTGCCGACGGGTCGAGATTGAGCTCGACCGTATGCGCCCGGACATAGCGCGCGGTCTGGACGAAGCCCGCCGCCGGATAGACCGCGCCCGACGTGCCGATCGACACGAACAGGTCGGCCTCGCGGAGCGCGTCATCGATGACGTCCATCTGATAGGGCATCTCGCCGAAGAAGACGATGTCGGGGCGGAGCGCGGGCGCGGCGCAGGCGGGGCAGGCGCTCGCGGGCGGAAGCGAGGCCGTCCACTCGCGCCGCTCGCCACAGGATGCGCACAGCGCGCTCTGCAACTCGCCATGCATGTGGATCAGCCGCCGCGCGCCCGCGCGCTCGTGCAGGTCGTCGACATTCTGGGTGACAATCAGCAGCTCGCCCGGCCATTCGGCGTCGAGCCGCGCGAGCGCCCGGTGCGCGGCGTTGGGCTCCACCTCCGCCAGCTTTGCGCGCCGCTCGTCATAGAAGCGGTGGACAAGGTCGGCGTCGCGGCGCAGCGCCTCCGGCGTGCAGACATCCTCGACCCTATGCCCCTCCCACAGGCCGTCGGGGCCGCGAAAGGTCGCCAGCCCGCTCTCGGCGGAGATGCCCGCGCCGGTCAGGATGACAATGTTGCGAAACTCTGGCATCGCCGACCCCAAGCAAAGCAGCGGGGCAAAGACAAGCGGCAATGGGGCAAGACGTGACGGCCATCGGCATTTTCGGCGCGGCGGGACGCATGGGGCAGGCGATCGCGGCGGAGATCGCTGCGCGGGGACTCACGCTCGCGGGCGGCACCGACATGGGCGACGATCCTGCGCCGCTGGCGAACGCCGCCAACGTGCTGATCGACTTTTCGGCGCCCGCCGCGCTCGCCGCGAACCTCGATGCCGCGCGCGCTGCGGGCAAGCCGCTGCTGGTCGGCACCACCGGGCTGGAGGCCGCGCATCATGCGCTGATCGACAGCGCGGCGGCGGCGATCCCCGTGCTCCAGACGGGCAACACCTCGCTCGGCGTCAACCTCATCGCCGCGCTGGTTGAGGATGCCGCCGCGCGGCTCGGCCCCGACTGGGATATCGAGATCGTCGAGATGCACCACAGGCACAAGGTCGACGCGCCCTCGGGCACCGCCTTGCTGCTGGGCGAAGCGGCGGCGCGCGGGCGCGGCATCGACCTTGCCACCCACAGCGAGCGCGGCCGCGACGGCATCACCGGCGCACGGGTGCCCGGTGCCATCGGCTTCGCGGCGCTTCGCGGCGGATCGGTCCCCGGCGACCACCGAGTCATCTTCGCCGCCGAGGGCGAAACGGTCGAAATCGCCCACCGCGCCGAAACCCGCGCGATCTTCGCACGCGGCGCAGTGACGGCGGCGCTTTGGCTCGCGGGGCGGGCACCGGGCCGCTATGCCATGCGCGACGTGCTGGGGATCTGACGATGCGCCCGTCCGTCGCCCCAGCCAAGGCTGGGGCCGCTCTCGTCGAGGTGCCGCCCCTGCCGCGCGAGACCCCAGCCTCCGCTGGGGTGACGAAGGGGCAATAGGGGACGATGCCCCGCCCGCTGTCCCGCGAGTCGCTGTTCGAGCTGTTCCGGCGGCTCGCGGAGGCGAATCCCGCGCCCGAGACCGAGCTGGAATATGGCAATGACTATCAGTTGCTCGTTGCCGTGGTCCTGTCGGCGCAGGCGACCGACAAGGGGGTGAACAAGGCGACTCGCGCGCTGTTCGAGGGCGTGAAGACCCCCGCCGAGATGGTGGCGCTGGGCGAAGAGGGGTTGAAGGCGCACATCAAAACCATCGGCCTGTTCAATGCCAAGGCAAAGAATGTCATCGCCCTGTCGGAGGCGCTGATCGCCGATCATGGCGGGGCGGTGCCGCGCGACCGCGATGCGCTGACCGCGCTTCCGGGCGTCGGGCGCAAGACCGCCAATGTCGTGATGAACACCGCCTTCGGGGCGGAGACCTTTGCGGTCGACACGCATATCTTCCGGGTCAGCAACCGCACCGGCATCGCGCCCGGCAAGACCGTGCTGGCGGTCGAGAAGCAGCTCGAAAAGCGCGTGCCCGGCCCGTTCCGCCGTGACTCGCACCACTGGATGATCCTCCACGGGCGCTATGTGTGCAAGGCGCGGACGCCCGAATGCTGGCGCTGCATCATCGCCGACATCTGCCGCTATCCGGCCAAAACGCCCGCGCCGATGAGCCGATAGACCGCTTTTTCGCTGTCCTACAGCGGCCATTGGATGGCCAACCTCGGAAATCGCAGCGCCCGCGGGCGCGCCTTTCCCCTCGAGGTTCCCATGCTTCCCACCAGAGACCAACTCCGCCGTTTCGGCGCGCATGTGCGCGCCTGCATGATCGCCGACCTGACGCGCGCCTGGCGCTTCTGGTCGCTGCGCCTGTCGATGCTGGGCGCGGCGCTTTCCGCCGGCTGGCTGGCGCTGCCGCCCGACACGCGGGCCGTGATACCCGGATCGCACTGGATCGGGCTGTGCCTGTTCCTGCTCGTGGCACTGGCGCGGCTCATCAACCAGCCGGGGGCGCGGCGATGAGCTACAAGGCTCCGGGCATCGCCGTGAGGGCAGGCGCAGCGACGGGCGCGCTCGCCGCCGCCGCGCTGATCGCGACTCCGCTGATCGAGCGGTGGGAGGGCACGCGCACCGTCCCCTATCGCGACATCGTCGGCATATGGACCGTCTGCACGGGCGAGACGCGAGTCGCGATGCGCCGCTACACCCCCGCGGAATGCCGCGACCTGCTGCGCCGTGCGATCGTCTCCGACTATGGCGCGGGCGTGCTGGCGGCGGTGCCCGCGCTGGAGGGCCGGCCGCGTCCGCTCGCCGCGTCGATCAGCCTCGCCTATAATATCGGCGTTCCCGCCTTCGCGCGCTCGACCGTGGCGCGGCGGTTCAACCGGGGCGACTGGCGCGGCGGCTGCGACGCCTTCCTGATGTGGACCCGCGCCGGTGGACGGACCGTGCGCGGGCTCGTCAACCGCCGCCGCGACGAACGGCGGCTGTGCCTGGAGGGCTTGTGAGGATGATCGCGATCCTCCGGCCCTTTCTGCCGCACATCGCGGCACTGGCGGCGATCCTCGGTCTCCTGTGGTGGCTCGACCACCGTGGCTACCAGCGCGCGCGGAGCGAGATGGCCGCCGAGGCGGTGCGAATCGAGAGCCGCCTTCGCGCCGACCTCAGCCAGTCCGAACGGCGACTGACCGAGCGACTGGCGGCGATCGACCGGGGCGTAGCCACGCGAATCGCGGGCCTCGACCGGATCCACCGCACCGTCATCCAGCCCACGCTCGTCAAGGAACTTGCCCGTGAAACCCGCTATTCCGATCCTGCTCTTGGCATCAGCGACAGCCTGCGCGCCGAGGTCAACCGCGCCCTTGCCGCTGTCGCCTGTGCCCCCGCCGCTGACGGCGGCATTGTCTGCGCCCTGCCCGATGCCGAGCCCGCTCGAGTCGAATGACATCGCCGCGCTGGTGCTCAAGCAGGTCGAGACCGCGCGCGCCCTTTCCGAATGCGCGATTCGCCACGCGGGCGCGGTCAACGCCTACCACGCCGCGCGCGCTGCGGCTCAGGCGTGGAGTCACACCAAATAAACCACGGGTGTTTACGGCATTTTCACCTCGGCACGGCATGATCGCCACCTGCCGCCAGTCGCTCCCATCGAGCGCCGGCCAACGCTGTGCCGAAGGGGAACAGGATGCCGCTGCCCGCACCGAAACAGGCCGAGCCACGCCATGGCGCAGGCCCCGAAACGCCCTCCTACCACTTCGACATGGCGCATGGCGACGTTGCTGCACTGCACGCGCAGATCGAGCGCAGTTTCCGCGACACACCGCTGGCGCTGCTGCCCGCCACGGCGCTTCCGGACCGACTCGAATCGGCCATCCAGATGCTGTCGCGCGCGGCCGGTCCGGCAGCGCTGATCGCGACATTGGCGGTTATCGGGCATGTCCTGTTTTGAAACAGGTGAGACAGGTTTTAACCAAAACGTGATGATTGTGGCCATAATCGAGGCGAATGGAGCCACGGCTCAGGGGTAGTTCGGTTGCGACTGTGACGCGTTGCATAGTATTGCATCGCAAAACAGGGTGTTGAGTCCCGGACGAAAACGGAACGCAAGCCTTGAAGGGGACGACCCAGTGACAGACAGCCGTGCTCTATCCACGCTCCGTCATAATGCCAGCCGTGCCCGGACGACGTCGAAGCAGACGGTCCGAATCCTGCTCTACGCACAGCTGCTCCTTCTCGATCTCCTCTGCATCAGCACCGGATTCGCCTTCGCCGCGCTGCTGTTCGGCTTTCCGCTGCTTCCGCCGCTCGGGCTCCAGCTCGGTTATATCGTTCCTCCGATCTATGTCCTGCTCGCGCTCAACAATGGCGCCTATTCGATCCAGATTCTGGAAAATGACGGCGAAAGCCTGCGGCGGTCGCTGACCGCCCTGTTCTTCACGCTGCTGATCACGTCTCTCGTAGCCTTCCTCGTCAAGACGAGCAGCGGCATGGCGCCCCAGGTCATGGGCGGCATGGCGGCGGCGGCGGCGACGCTTGCGCTGGGCCGTTTCGGTTTCCGCTATCATGCCCGTCGCCAGCATCAGGGATCGCTGGTCGACGAACTGCTGATCGTCGATGACGACAATTATGACGGCCCGCTGCTGCGCTACACGATCAACGCGCGCGCGGAGCAGATCACCCCCAATCTGCGCAGCCCGGAGATGATCGCGCGAGTCGCGCACTACATGCACGGCTTCGACAGGGTCATCATCGCGTGCCCGGCCGAGCGCCAGCATGGCTGGTCGCTGATCCTCAAGGGCGCGAATGTCCAGGGCGAGATCATGATCCACACGCCCTTCGCGCTCAACGCGATCGGGCTGGGCAAGTTCGGCTCGCGCGAGACGCTCGTCGTCTCGCGTGGCCCGCTCAATCTGGCCAACCGCGCCAAGAAGCGCCTGCTGGACCTGGCGATCACCGTGCCGACCGTGATCGCGCTGCTGCCCGTGCTGGCGATCATCGCCATCGCCATCAAGCTGGAAACCCCCGGCCCCGTGATTTTCCGCCAGCAGCGCGTGGGACGCGGCAACCGGATGTTCGCGATCATGAAGTTCCGGTCGATGCGGGTCGAGCAGACCGACGCCAACGGCAGTCGTTCGGCGAGCCGCGACGACGATCGTATCACGCGCGTCGGACGGATCATCCGCGCCACCAGCATCGACGAGCTGCCGCAGCTGTTCAACGTGCTGCTGGGCGACATGAGCCTCGTCGGGCCGCGCCCGCACGCGCTCGGCTCGCTCGCGGGCGACCGCTCCTTCTGGGACGTGAACGAGGAATATTGGGTGCGTCACGCGCTCAAGCCGGGAATCACCGGCCTGGCGCAGATTCGCGGTTTCCGTGGCGCGACTCACCATCAGCGCGACCTCGAGAACCGCTTGCGCGCCGACCTCGAATATCTCGACGGCTGGCGGCTGTGGCGCGACATCTCGATCCTCGCCGCGACGGTCAAGGTCGTCGTCCACGAGAACGCTTACTAAGCAACTTTCGCCTGCCCGCGCGTCGCGCCTGTGTTACGGGCCTGAGCGATGTACAATCCACGCGCGGTTTTCCGATTCATCGATGCGGCAGAGCGAGCGGGGCAGCACTGCATTCTCGTCACCGTCACCGATGTGACGGGTGCATCGACACGCAGCCCCGGCGCGCATCTGGCCGTCAGCGAGGACGGCCGCTTTGCCGGCTCGATCTCGGGCGGCTGCGTCGAGGCGGCGGTGGTGGCAGAGGCGCTCGACGCGCTGAAGGCAGGCACGCCGCGCCGGCTCCGCTTTGGCGCGGGATCGCCCTATCTCGACATCCGCTTGCCCTGCGGCGGGGGCGTTGACCTGATGTTCTCGCCCCTCGAAGCAGCATTCGGGGCACGCGCGCTCGGCCTCCTCGACCGCAGGCAGCCCTTGCGGATCACCCTCCCCATCGCAGGAGCGGCCGATGTCACGGAGGCCGAAGGCGGATTCTCGATCACGGTCGGCGCTGACGGCGTCGAGGTCACGCACATCCCGCCGCTTCGGCTGGCGCTGATCGGCCATGGCGCGACCGTCGATTCGCTCGCGATTCTGGCGGGCGCATCCGCTGCGGACGTGGCCGTCCTGTCGCCCGACGCCGATCAGGTTGCGCGCGCGCGCGAACGCGGCGATACGGGCGAGCTGCTGAACATGCCCACCATGGTGCCCGGTTTCCGCTCGGACATCTGGACCGGCCTGATCTTCCTTTTCCACGATCATGACTGGGAACCGCGCCTGCTGGCGCGGATGCTGGGACAGGACGCCTTCTTCATCGGCGCCATGGGCAGCCGCAAGACCCATGCCGACCGCGTGGAAGCGCTGCGGACGCTCGGCGTGGCTCCGGCCGCCCTCGACCGGATCGTCGCCCCGATCGGCCTCATCCCGTCGATGCGCGATCCCGAAACGCTGGCCGTGTCGATCCTGGCGCAGGTGATCGCGGCCTATAACGCCCGGTTTCTTGCCGTACGACCCATCGCCGCAACCGGAGCAACCGCCTGAGAGTTCTTGAAATGTTCCAGCGCGCCGCTAGAACAGGACAGGAACGATATGGCCAAGCTCTCCCGCCTCGAAAAACTCGGCATCCTCGCCGATGCCGCCAAATATGACGCCAGTTGCGCGTCGAGCGGTGCCGCGAAACGCGATTCGCGCGCGTCCGGCGGGATCGGCTCCACCACGGGCATGGGCATCTGCCACAGCTATGCGCCCGACGGGCGCTGCATCTCGCTGCTCAAGATATTGATGACGAACATGTGCATGTTCGACTGCAGCTATTGCATCAACCGCTCGTCGAGCAACGTCCGCCGCGCCGCCTTCACCGCGGCCGAAGTCGTCGACCTGACGCTCGATTTCTACAAGCGCAATTATATCGAGGGACTGTTCCTCTCCTCCGGCATCGTCCGGAGCCCCGACTACACGATGGAGCAGATCGTCGAGGTCGCGCGATCGCTGCGCGAGGATCACGGCTTTCGCGGCTATATCCACCTCAAGACGATACCCGAGGGCGACCCGGAACTGATCGCGCAGGCGGGGCGCTATGCCGACCGCCTGTCGATCAACCTCGAACTGCCCGCCGACAGCGCCATCGACGCGCTGGCACCGCAGAAAAGCGGCCCGCGCATTCGCCGGACGATGGCAGACCTCGGCGCGCGGATCGGCGCGGCGAAGGCAGAGCGCAAGGCGTCCCGCAAAGCACCGGTCTTTGCGCCGGGCGGGCAGAGCACGCAGATGATCGTCGGCGCCGACGCGGCCACCGACGCCACCTTCCTCGACACCAGCGCGAAGCTGTACGGGCGCTACGGCCTTCGCCGCGTCTATTATTCGGCATTCAGCCCCATCCCCGATGCCAGCCGTACCCTGCCCTCGCGCCCCGCGCCGCTGATGCGCGAGCACCGGCTGTACCAGGCCGACTGGCTGCTACGCTTCTACGGCTTTTCGGTTCAGGAGATCGGGACGACCATGGCCGATGGCCTGCTGCCGCTCGACGTCGATCCCAAGCTCGCCTGGGCGCTGGCGCATCGGGAGAGCTTTCCCGTCGATGTGAACCGCGCCGGTCGCGAGGCGATGCTGCGCGTGCCCGGCCTGGGGGTGAAGGTCGTCGACCGGCTGATCGCGGCGCGGCGTTTCCGCCGGCTGCGGCTCGACGATGTGGCGCGGCTTTGCCGGTCGCTGGCGGCCATCCGGCCGTTCATCGTCGCGGCCGACTGGCGGCCCACTTTGCTGCTCGACCGCGCCGACCTTCGCGAGCGGCTCGTGCTCAACCCCAAGCCGACCCAATTGTCGCTCTTCGCGGCATGAACCGGCCCTTCGCGCCGCCCTCGCAGTGCGTGCGCCTCTCCGCCCCCGACGATTTCGAGGGCTGGCGACTCGCCGCGCGGTCGCTCATCGCCCGGCATATCCCGCCCGACCGGGTGACGTGGCATGTCGCGGGCGAGGCGGAGGCCGGGTTGTTCGACGAGCCGGCGCTCGCCATCGACGACGAGGCGCCCCCTTTTCCGGTCGCACGCGATCTTGTCCGGCTGCTGCGCACCGCGCTTCTCCACAGCGATCCCGGCCGCTTCGGGCTCGGCTATCGCCTGCTCTGGCGCAGCCGGGGCGAGCTGCGCCTCCATCTCGACGCGGCAGATCCCGACATGATGGCGCTGGGCGCGCTCGCCAAGGCGGTGCGGCGCGACATCCACAAGATGCACGCCTTCGTCCGCTTCCGCAAAACCGGCGAGGTCGACGGGCGCGAGTGCTTCGCCGCCTGGTTCGAGCCGCAGCATCATATCACCCGCGCGGTGGCGGGCTTTTTCCGCAACCGGTTCGCGGGGATGAACTGGCTGATCGTGACGCCCGAGGCGAGCATAGCCTGGGACGGCCGCCAGCTCACCGAAGGGCCGGGCGGTTGTCGCGGCGACGTGCCCGACGGCGACGAGGTGGAGGCCGAGTGGCGCGCCTATTATGCCAACATCTTTAACCCCGCCCGGCTCAAGGTGAACGCCATGAAGCGGGAGATGCCGGTCCGCTATTGGCGGAACCTTCCCGAGGCCGCGCTCATTGGCGATCTTGTCGAGGCGTCGCAGCGGAGAGTGGCCGACATGATCGCACAAGCCAATGCGGGCCTGCCGCTGTTCGAGGACGCGCCGGCGCATGACCCCGACCCGACGGAGCCGCGATTTGCCTCGCTCGACGCGCTTTACGCTGCGCTGCGCCGCGACGATGTGCCGCCGTCGCCGGGCTTTTCGGATCGCATCGTCGTCGGCGAAGGGCCAGCCGACGCGCGCATCATGCTGGTGGGAGAGCAGCCGGGCGATGTGGAGGATGAAGAGGACCGCCCCTTTGTCGGTCCGGCCGGCCAGATGCTCGACCGCTGCCTCGCCGAAGCGGGGGGCGACCGGTCGCGCCTCTTCCTGACCAATGCCGTCAAGCGCTTCAAATTCTCGCCGCGCGGCAAGCGGCGGGTTCACCAGACGCCGACGGCGGGGGATGTCGCGCATTACCGCTGGTGGCTGGAGCGCGAGATCGCGCTCGTGAACCCCGCCGTCGTGGTGTCGCTCGGCGCGACGGCGCTGCTGGCGCTGACCGCGCGGCGGCACAAGCTGGCGGCGGTGCGCGGCACGCCGACCGCCTGGCAGGGCCGCACGCTCCTCGCCACCGTTCACCCCAGTTTCCTGCTGCGCCTGCCCGACGAGCAGGCAAGAACGATCGAGCGTGCGAAATTTGTAACAGACCTCGGCCATGCGCTGGGCGCCGCCGCTTGAGCCGGGGCGGCAAAGGGCCCATCTCGGCTCGGCAAGAAGGAGCAGGGACGTGAGCGCGATTCGCCTGGCGACAAAGACGGTCGAAAAGCCGTGGGGCCGCACCGATCTGCCCGCGATGTTCGGCGGCCCCACGACCGAGCGGGTCGGCGAGGTCTGGTTCGAGGCGCCGGCGGGCACCCCCGCGGTGCTGCTCGTCAAATATATTTTCACCAGCGAGAAGCTGTCGGTTCAGGTCCACCCCAACGACACGCAGGCGCGCGCCGCCGGCCTGCCCGGCGGCAAGTCCGAATGCTGGCTGATCCTCGATGCGGAGCCGGGGGCAGTCCTCGGCCTCGGCGTCCGCGAGCCGCTGTCCCCGCAGCAGCTCCGCCAGAGTGCGCTCGACGGCAGCATCGAGGAGCTGATGGTGTGGAAGCCGGTCGCGAAAGGCGACTTCTTCTACGTGCCCGCGGGCACGGTTCACGCCATCGGCCCCGGCCTGTCGCTGGTCGAGGTGCAGCAGAATGCCGACGTCACCTATCGCCTGTACGACTATGGCCGGCCGCGCGAGCTTCATCTTGACGAGGGGATCGCGGTCGCGCGCGCCCGCCCCTATGCGCGTCCGCCGCTGTCCACCGCCTGCGCGCATGACATGGACCTGCTGACCGCCGGAGAGGCGCCGTTCCTGTTGTCGCAGCGCATTGGCGCGCCCGGGCCTGCGACCGTCGATGTGCAGGGTCGCGGCTGGTTCGTACCGCTCAGCGGATCGGGCACGATCGACGGGCAGGACTGGCGCGCGGGCGAATGCTGGCTGGTCGACGGACCGGCGACGCTCGACCTCGCCGAAACCGCGTGCTGGCTGATCGCCACGATGCCCGACGCCTGAAGCCGTCCGGCCCGTGGTGGAAGCCTGTCACATCAGGCGAAGCAACTCCGGCAAGTCGATCATCGCAAAGCCCACCGCGCTGTCGGCGAGGCCATAGGGGATGAACAGCCGCGAACCGAGCCGCATGCCGCCGCAGGTATAGACGACATTGGGCACATAGCCCTCGCGCTCGTGCGAAACGGCGGTGATGACCGGCTCGCGCGTGCGGCCGATGACCTTCGACGGGTCCTTCTTGTCGAGCAGCGCCGCACCGATCGAATATTTGCGCATCGCGCCGACGCCATGGGTCAGCAGCAGCCAGCCCTCGTCGAGTTCGATCGGCGGGCCGCAATTGCCGATCTGCACGAACTCCCAGGGAAAGGCCGGCTCGGCGATCAACTCGCCCTCGCCCCAATAGTCCAGCCGGTCCGACCGGATGAGGAACAGGTTCTTGCCGTCCTGCCGCCCGATCATCGCATACTGGCCGTCGATGGTGCGGGGAAACAGCGCCAGCCCCTTGTTCACCGTCGCCGGGCCGCTCAGCGGTTCGAGAAGGAAGCTGCGGAAATCGCGTGTGCGCAGCATCTCCGACCGGATAGCGCGGCCACTATAGGCGGTATAGGTGCCGATATACTCGCGCGTGCCGTCGTCATGGTCGAACGCGGTCAGCCGCAGGTCCTCCAGCCCGTTCGCCTGTTCGGGCGTGACCGGGAACATCACCATGCCCGACAATGTGCTGTCGGGATTCCGGCCGACCATCACCGCCCCATCCGCCAAGGGGGTGTCGGACGCGAAGATTTCCGCCGCCGTCGCGAAGGGTGGCTGCTGCATCAGGTAAAGCGAGCCGTCGGTGCCGATCAGCCCTTCGCGAAAGGCCACCGAGCTGATGTGCCCTTCACCCACCGCGCGCAGCGACATCACAAAGCGCACCGTGTCGTCGTCCAGCCCCGACTGGTCCGGATGGGGGACGACCGACGGGTTCATCAGCGCCGCCGCGGCATAGCTGTATTCGTGGCAGAAATAGGCGCCGATGAGCAGCCTGCGCGACTCGCTGACGGGGCCGATGTCGAGGCCGATCTCGCGGTCGAGATCCTCGAATCGGGTGTTGAACACGCGCTGGGTCTGCCAGTGGCGCTGCTCGAAGTCGTGAAGCACCGCATGGAGGCTCGCCCGTACCTGAGTCTCGCTCAGCTGCATGATGTCGTCGACCAGCCGCCGCGCCCGGCTGGGCTGCGAGCCATTGGCCTGCCAGCTCAGGTGAAAGGGCCGGACCACAACACGGGCCGGATCTGCGCTCAACGTCAGGTCGAGCCGCTTGAAGATCGACGAATGCACCCCATACCCCGCGACTGCTCGCGCTCCGGTACCATCCACGCTGCCCGCCTTGTGACGGTGCGGCGCTGTCCCGTCACGCCTCCTCGTTACGCGACGACAGCCAGCAGATCCTGCTCCAGTGATCCACCAAGACGTTGGGCGGAAAGGAGCGCCATCTGCATGGCCAACGTCGATTCAGCGCCTTGGTTTAAGTTGACACCGGCTGGCGTCAACCCGTCGTAGCACAGCCCGTCTTCCTGAGCGACGAGCGACAACCCCAGGTCATTGTCCCCGGTGAACCAGCGGAGCGCGGTGCGGGCATGATCCGCCCACTGCCGGTCCCCCGTCGCCGTCCATGCCGCGACGCAGGCATCGACGGTGGCGGCGGCTTCGAGCGGCTGCTGATCAAAGGGCGCGGGTTGCGCGTAAGGCTTGCCGAAGCTTTCGGTTCCGACGGGGCGAAAGATGCCGCGCGGCCCGGTCTGCATGGAGATGATCCACGCGAGCGTTTCGAGGCCCGTTGCGACCGCCGCGTCATGACCGACCGCCCGGCCCGCCTCGATCATCGCTTGGGGCAGGCGGGCATTGTCATAGGCCAGCACCGCTTCGAACCACGGCCATTCGGGCCGCCGCGCCTCTTCGAGCATGTGGAAGAAGAGGTCGAGGTGACGGCGCGTCAGTTCCTTGCACTTTTCGTGGCCGGGTTCGGCATTGAGCATCGCCGCCATGCCCAGCAAGGCGAAGGCGATCGCGCGGGGAGCGCCCACCTCGTCGGCGATCGGCAAAGCCTCGTTGAACAGGCCGGTGGCCCAGCGGCGCAGCGCGGGATCCTGCGAATCGCGTACCACCGTGCCGAGTGTCCACAGTGCACGGCCGTTGCTGTCTTCCGACCCTTCATCCTCCAGCCAGCGCCGGTCATAGCCCATGAAGTTCCGGAACCGGCGCCGCTCCGGATACCAGCCGTGCTGGACAAAGGCGGCGTAGCGCGCGGCGAGGCGGCGGCGAAGCGCCGGATCGCCGGTACGTGTCTGGCAGACCAGCATCAGCGCGCGGGCATTGTCGTCGATGCAATAGCCGTGCATCCGATCCTGGACGCCGTGGATCGTGTGCTGGATGATCCCGACATCGTCGGTCATCGCCGCGACCCCGGACAGGTCCACGGTCGCGACCGCGCGTGGCTCGCGCCGCGCCGACAGGCTGACCGGCGCTTCGGCGATGATCCGGGTGAGGCAGGCGTTCACCGCCTGCGCGTTGCGCGACCAGAGGGTGGGTCGGGCCGCCTCCCAGATCGTCCGTGACTTTGCAGCGAGCGCCTGACGGTCGGCGAGCAAATCGTTGCACGCCCTGCTGATCGCATCGCTATCGGCGAAGGGAACGATGGTCCCGATTCCGCCCGCCAGCGCTTCCTGCGCGTGGACATAGGGTGTCGCGACAACGGGCCGGCCCATTGCAAGCGCGTAGGATAATGTGCCCGACGTCACCTGGTCGGGGCCAAGATAGGGGGTCAGGTAGATGTCACAGGCCTGCAGATGGTCGAGCAGCCTGTCATTATCGAGAAATTCGTTGATGAACCGGACGTTCCCGCCGATGCCGAGCTCCTCGGCCATCGTCACCAGCCGCTCGCGATAGGCCTCCCCCTCATGGCGGATCAGCGCGGGGTGAGTCGCGCCGACAACCATATAGGCGGCGTCGGGATGGGCGCGGACGATCGCGGGCATCGCGGCGATCGCCTGCTCGATACCCTTGCCGGGCGACAGCAGGCCAAAGGTGAGAATCATCGGCGCGTCGGGCAGGCCAAGCTTGCGCTTGGCAACCGCACTCTCGATGAGCGGCCGGTCGGGCGCGCCATGGGGGATGATCGCAATGTCGGCCGGATCGACGCCATAGACGCGCGTCAGCAGCCGCGCCGCATGGTCGGCCATCACGATGAACCGGTCGACGCGATCCGCCATGGCGCGCATCACGCGCATCTGGTCGGCATCGGGATGCTCCAGCACGGTGTGCAGAGTCATCAGGACGGGCTTCGACACATGGCGAAGCAGGCTCAGCAGATGTTCGCCGGCAGGCCCGCCGAATATGCCGAATTCATGCTGGACCCACAAAGCCTGCGCGCCCGACCGCTCAATCCGGGCGCCGGCGCGGACGTAGCTGGCGACGTCGCGTTCGGCGATGAGGCCCTCGACGTCGCTGCCATAGGCATCGCCATGGCCGTCATCGATCGCATAATGATCCACTCGCAGTGCAGCGAACTCGTCCCGCAACGCGGCGACGCTGTGGGTGGTGTAGGTGGCGAGGCCGCATCGTCGGGGCAGCGCGTTGCCGACGACGGCGACATGATCCGGATGCACGAAGCGATCCTGGCGCATGATCATGACCTCCCTTCAAAAATGGCGGGTAATCAGGATGATGCGCCGCACCTGCTGACTACGCTCCAGCAGCGCTTCCGTTCCGCTTACGGGACCGGCGTGACGGGCGCGGGAACCTGTTCACCGCATGATCCGCTAATGTGATAGCAATGGAGCGCTGCCGCAAGGGCTATTCGCACTTGCAGCATAGCATCCCTCGCGGGGTTGATACGCCTGCGGAACCTTCTCGCCGCTGGTCGTTTTTCCTCCATCAGAGGGAGCGACAGCGATGGCGGCACGTGCATATTGGAGGGGACAGATCCGGCTGGCGCTGGTTTCGATTGCGGTGGAGGCCTATCCCGCGACCCGATCGGGCGCGTCGATCACGTTCCGCCAGATCCACGAACCCAGCGGCAAGCCGATCCGTTACGAAAAGGTCGCCGCCGGAGTCGGGCCGGTCGACAAGGACGACATCATCAAGGGTTATGAGCTGTCGAAGGGCAATTATGTCCTCCTCGACGACGACGAGATCGAGGCGGTGAAGATCGAAAGCCGCAAGACGCTCGAACTCGTCCAGTTCGTCGACGCGCACGAGATCGACGTGCTCTATTATGAAAAGCCCTATTTCATGATCCCCGCCGACGATCTGGCGGAGGAAGCCTATGGCGTGCTTCGCGACGCGCTCCGCACCACGAAGAAGGTCGGGCTGGGCCAGCTTTCGGTGCGCGGGCGCGAGCAACTCGTCGCGCTCAAGCCGTGCGGACGCGGGCTCATCATGGAAGTGCTCCGCTACGCCGACGAGGTTCACAAGGCGCAGAACTATTTCCGCGAGATCGGCGACGCCAAGGCCGATCGCGACCTTCTCGACCTCGCCACAACGCTCATCGAGAAGAAAAGCGCGCCCTTCCAGCCCGAGGAGTTCCACGACCGCTATGTCGACGCGCTCCACGGCCTCATCGAAAAGAAGCGCAAGGCAAAGGGCGGCCGCATCCTGGAGGATGTCGAGGAAGCCGACACCGGCACGCGCGGCGGCAATGTCATCGACCTGATGGCCGCGCTCAGGAAATCGGTCGGCGGCGGCGAGAGCGCTTCGGGAACCGCCAGGAAGGCGCCTGCGCGCCGCTCCACCGCCAAGTCCACGACGGGCAAAGCCGCACCCAAGACCGCCAGCCGCAAGAAGAGCGCCTGATGGAGCTGAACCCCGCCGTGCCGCTCCACGCGATCGAATGGCCGATCGTGCTTCGCCTCGGCGCGGCGGCGGTGCTGGGCGTCCTCCTCGGCCTCGACCGCGAGCTTCGCGGCCATTCGGCTGGCATCCGCACGCACGGCATCCTCTGCTTCACCACCGCGCTGATGACGATCAGCGCGATCGCGCTGTACCTCCAGCTCGGCGGCGATGAATCGCGCCTCGACCCGCTGCGCGTGCTCGAGGCGGCGGCGACCTTTGCCGGGATCATCGCGGCGGGCATGATCGTGTTCAACAAGGGGGAGGTCCACAATCTGACCACCGCCGCGCACATGCTGCTCGCCGCGATCACCGGCGTCGCCTGCGGGGCGGGGCAATGGCCGCTGGTGCTGTCCGGCGCGGTTATCGGCGTGCTTCTGCTCACCGTGCTGCGCATCGCCGAGGAGCGCTGGCTCGAACCGCGCGCGCGCAAGCACGACCTGGGGCACTGACGCCCATGGCCGCCGCCGACCCACTCGCGCCCTACAATGCCAAGCGCGACTTCGCCAAAACGCGCGAGCCCAAGGGCGTCGCGGGCAAGGGCAGCGGCAACCGTTTCATCGTCCAGAAGCATGATGCGACCCGGCTCCACTGGGATCTGCGGCTGGAGATGGACGGGGTTCTGAAGAGCTGGGCGGTGACCAGGGGGCCGAGCATCGACCCCGACGACAAGCGCCTCGCGGTCAGGACCGAGGACCATCCGCTCAGCTATGCCGAGTTCGAAGGCGCCATCCCCAAGGGCGAATATGGCGGCGGCACCGTGATGCTGTGGGATCGCGGCACCTGGGCACCGATCGCGGGCAAAAGCGCGAGCGACATCGACAAGGGCCACCTCCACTTCCGGCTCGACGGTGAGCGGATGAAGGGCGAATGGCTGCTGATCCGCCTGCGCGCAAAGCCGGGGGAGAAGCGCGAGAACTGGCTGCTGCGCAAGATCGCCGACGATCATGCCGGAGCGGGCGACATACTGGTCGAGCGCGCGCTGACCAGCGTGCTGACCGGCCGCTCCATGGCCGAGATCACCGCCGACAAGGCGGGCGCGCAGTCGCTCGCCGGCGTGAAGGGCGATGCCTTCACCGACAAGATGGCGGCGGCGAGCGACCACAACGCCAGGGTGGCGAATAAGCGGAAACCCGCCCGGCGCAAGGCTGCCTCAGCCCCGGCTTTCGTCGCGCCGCAGCTCGCCACGCTCGTCGATGCGGTGCCCACCGGCAATGACTGGATGCACGAGATCAAGTTCGACGGCTATCGAGCGCTGATCGCCGCCGCAGGGGATCATGTGCAGCTGTTCACGCGCAGCGGTCTCGACTGGACCGACAAGTTCGTGCCGCTCGTCCGGCGACTCGCGGCGATGGACCTGCCGCCGTCGCTGATCGACGGGGAGATCGTCGCTCTCGACGCCGACGGGAATCCCGACTTTTCGACGCTGCAAAATGTGCTGAAGCGCGGGCACGGGTCGCAGGACGAGGGGACTCTGCTCCACCTCTTCGCCTTCGACCTGCTCGCGCTCGACGGAGAGGATCTGACGAAGCGGTCGAACATCGAGCGCAAGGAGCGGCTGGAGGGGCTGCTTCGCGAGGCGCAGCCGCCGATCCATGTCGCCCAGCATGTGCTCGGCGCGGGCGAGACGCTCTATCGCGCCATGTGCGACGCCGGGCAGGAGGGCATCATCAGCAAGCGCATCGACGCGCCCTATCGCTCGACGCGCAGCAAGAGCTGGCGCAAGGTCAAATGCACCCGGCGGCAGGAGTTCGTCATCATCGGCTGGAACCGCAGCAGCGCGAGGGGGCGCCCCTTGTCCTCGCTGCTGCTGGCACAGCATGACGGCAAGGGCGGACCGCTGATCTACAAGGGCAAGGTCGGCACTGGCTACACAGCCGACGATCTGGCGATGCTGGCGGAGGCGATGAAGCCGCTCGCGCGCAAGACCGCGCCCGCCGACGTGCCCCGCACCGAGGCGCGCGGCGCGCAATGGATTGCTCCGGAGCTGGTCTGCGAAGTCGCCTTCGCCGAGTTCACCGGCGAAGGGCGTGTTCGCCACGGCAGCTTCCTGGGGCTTCGCGGCGACAAGCCGGCGGACGAGGTGACGCCCGAGCGCCCCGAACCCGCGCCGAACCCCGATCCGCCTGCGAGCCGCATCAAGATCACCAGCCGGGACAGGGTCATCTTCCCCGAAAGCGGCCAGACCAAGGGCCAGCTCGCCGACTATTATGCCGCGGTCGCTCCGCTGATGCTCCCCTTTGCCGCGCATCGCCCGATCAGCCTCGTCCGCTGCCCGCAGGGACGCGCGCGCAAATGCTTTTTCCAGAAGCATGACAGCGGAGCGTTCGGCGACCATGTCCATCAGGTGCCGATCCGCGAGAAGGACGGCGGGACGGAGGATTATCTCTACATCACCGACGCCGAAGGCCTGTTGTCCTGCGTGCAGATGGGCAGCATCGAGTTCCACGGCTGGTGTTCGAGCGTTCCCGACGTCGAAAAGCCCGACCGCATGATCTTCGACCTCGACCCTGACGAGGGGCTGGATTTCGGCGACGTCCGCCGCGCCGCCGCCGACATCCGCGCGCGGCTGTCGGACATCGGCCTCGTCTCCTTCGCGATGCTGTCGGGCGGCAAGGGGGTGCATGTCGTGGTGCCGCTGACACCGGGGCATGACTGGGACACGCACAAGGACTTCGCATCGCGCTTCGCGCAGGCGCTGAGCCTGGCCGAGAAGGACCGCTTTACCGCGACGATGAGCAAGGCCAAGCGGCGCGGCAAGATCTTCATCGACTGGCTGCGCAACCAGCGCGGCAGCACCGCCGTCCTTCCCTATTCGGCGCGTGCCCGCTCGGGGGCGCCGGTTGCCGTGCCGATCAGCTGGGACGAGCTCGACGGCATGAAGGACGCGCACCCCTTCTCGATCGACGACGCCGGTCGACTGATCGACCGCGCGGCCGACGCCGCGCTCAAGGGCTGGGGCATGGCGGCTCAGCGATTGCCCGAGATTTGAGCCGGTCGCTAGACCTTGAATAGCGAGAGCGATACAGCGGTCGGATCGCGACCGGGTGCGCGCAAGATCTCCAGGGCTATTGCGGGGCGGGCGAGGACTCGCCCTCCGGGTCGGCGGTGTTGAGCCCCATTCGCTTGAGCTGCTGGAGCATGAAGGCGCGCTGATCCCAGCGCAAAACAGGGTTGTTGCCCACAACAGGCGCGCGCGAGGACCGAACGGACAGCTCGCCGCTCGATTGCAGCGACAGGTCGACCGACGCCCCGGCTATCTCCACCGCGACCTGGCCCGACGGTGCGTAAAGCCTGACCGGTTCGCTGCTCGTCAACTGGTCGCCAAAGTATACGCGCTTGCTCAGAATGGCGAAGTCGCCCTCGCGGCCCTGAAAGACATATTCCATGCGGAGCTGCTGATCGAACGCGGCGGAGTCGTCACGGAGGATCGGCGGAGCCCCGTCGTTGGAAGAGGTCGTCGCGCGGTAGGAAACGCTCTCGACCCCGAAAGCGGGCTGCATGTCGCCGATGATCGTATGATTGCCCAGGCTGCCGTGGGGAATGCATGCTGCCGACCAGCCACCCTTGCCGATGGACCCGGGCTTTTCCGCTTCTGGCTGCGCTCCCTTGACGGGCGCACACCAGGTCAGGTCGAGATTGATCTTGCGATACTCCTCGTCCCCCACAGACTGCATGTCCGGAATGCCGTTCACGGTTCGGGTCAGCCGGTTTTGCCCCGGAAAGCCATAGACGACGGTGCCTGCCGCCAGGGATCGCTTGCCGAGCAGGGTCGATATGACGATGTCCTGCGTCAACTTGCCCCTGTAGGCATGATGGAAGGGTATCGTGGCGAGCGTTCCTCCCACCGCAACCGCGCCGTCGTGGATGACGGCGCCGTCGTCCGCCATCATGGTCGGGTAGGGATATTCCTTCATCGCGGCCAGCTGGGCCTGATTGGGCGTACGGCCGATCCGCATGTCGACAAGCCGCGCCCCTTCCAGCCGGTAAAGCGCCTGACTATCGACTGGGCCGATGAAGGCGAGTTGGGGATTGTTCTTCGGTCCGACGGTAAACGCCAGCGGACCGATCTGCCCGATATAGCCGCCATCGGGTGCCACGGCGGATGATCCCTCCACCGAGCCGATCTGCTTCCCGCGCCGGCAATGGGCGAAGCTGCTGTCCTTGGCATGCCATGCAAAGGCCGCCCGAACCGCAGGTACGTTCCGGTCGGCAGTGGACAAGGCGGTAAAGCGCGGACGATCATAATCCTTGGCGCAGTTGCGCAGTTCGATGGCGACCGACGGGCGCTGATCGGCGGCGACGATGTGGTAGGGCAGCGCCTTGTCGAGCGGTCGGGCGCCTTTGACGATCGTGAAATGATAGGGCTTCATCCCCCCTTCGGGCACGGCATCAGCGACGCTGTCGAAACGTCCGTCGCCATCCTCGTCGATGAAGCAGGATGCGCTCGGGAAATCGGCCACAGAGCCGCAGAAATATCGGCGAGCGCCATCCAGGTCGAGTTCGTCGGCACGCAGGACTCCGACCCCGCCCCCGGCAAAGCCGCGCCACAGCATTGACGGCTGCCCTTCTATCGTCGCGATCTGAACAGGCAGGACGGGGAATCTCGCAAGAAGCGCATTTGCGGGTGCGTCGCCCTTCGTCCACAAGGTTGCGGCGCCCTCGCGCGTGTCGACCTCCCCCAGCACGAAGGGCACGTCCAGAACCGTGGCAGCCTTGATCACCTCTGCGGTCATCTCCTGTGCGCCGCTCGGCAGCGACCACATCGCGACGACGCCCCACATGGCGCACGCACCTGCTCCCGACTTCATATCATCCACCCCTTGTTCCCTGTGATGTCCAAGCCCGACGACCCGCGCCGACTGCCGTGCCGCCATCCGGGGTGCAAGCGCGAAGTCCCCCCCGCCGTCGGATGACAGACCGGGGCGTCGCGACCCTCCGGAGCGGCATCGACGCTCGAAAAATGCGCACCGGCCAGTTCCTACAGATAATAAAGCTCGCCCGAGGTCTCGTCGAAAACGACTTCCTTCACGCCATCGTCTTCGCCGACGGCGAAGATGGTCCCGGTGTAGAGCTCCGCCCCGCCGGCGATATTCTCCTCGATCCTGTCGAGCGCCCGGGGGATGTCGGTATAGTCAACGCCTTCCAACGCGTTCACCCCATAGGCCCACCATTGCGAGGCCAGCAGCCGCTCGATCGTGGCGTCGTCGAAGCGGTAACGGATCACCCTGGCCGGAACGCCCCCGACGATGGCATAGGGCGGGACGTCGGCCGTCACCACCGCGCGCGACCCGACCACCGCGCCGTCGCCGATGGTGACGCCACGGCGGATGAACACGCCTTCGCCGATCCAGACATCATTGCCGATCCGGATCTTGTCGGTCCTGTGGGCAAGCGATTGTGATGCCGCCCACGCCGCCCGGCCTACCATCACCTGGTTGCGCGAGTGGAATGGCTCAAGCCCCCAGTTTTCGGAACTGGCGGTGAGAACACCCGACGTCGAGAGCAGGTCGACGGGATGCTCGACCTGCCCGGCGACGATGTTGCTGGCGATCGAGCAGAAACGGCCGACCGTCGCGACATGCCGGATCAACGTCTCACGCCCGCCGAGATAGCTGTACGCGCCGAGATAATCGATGTCGTATATGCCGCGACGAACGCTGCACGGCGCCTCCAGCAGGATTTCCTTGGGCCGTTCGAACCCGAACTGGGCTTCGGCGTCGATGAGGATGTGCCTGGTTCGGCACAGGTCGGCCGTGCTGCTCGGAACATGGCCAATCACGACACCGCTCCCCGACTGGACGACACGGAGGGCCAGCCTATCAGAGCGCGGGCACGCGAAAACAGGATTTGACGCCAATCTGGCGGCATCGTCTCCCGTCGGAAGGTCGCGGGGCTAATGGGTGTGGCGGAGCGTCACGCGTCGAACGCCACGGAAGAGCGCAACCGTCATCGTGGCACGCGCCGATCAGGCGTCGCGGAACAGCCACGAACGCAAAAAGACCGCCCAGGCAATGCCATGGGCGGTCTTTTTGTATGTGGTTGCGGGAGCAGGATTTGAACCTGCGACCTTCAGGTTATGAGCCTGACGAGCTACCGGGCTGCTCCATCCCGCGCCAATGGCGGACCGGCAGGTCCGTGCGAAGTAACATTATGAATGGGTTTCCCGCCCGCGTCTCTTTAGAGAACGCTGCACGCATGCGCAACAGCGCCAGCTGCAATGCCTGGCGACGACCTACTCTTCCAGTGCTTGAGCAATAGTACCATCGGCGCGGTCTGGTTTCACGGCCGAGTTCGGGATGGGATCGGGTGGGTCACAGACGCTATGGTCACCAAGCAATGAAGCTGGCGCTGTTGTGGGCGGGTTTTTTAACCGATGCACCTTCAATTTAGGCGAAAACCTATTGGGCGAAGGCAACTGGATGAGATCACATCCACGAACGACGCTGGCCGACTGGTCAGTGCTGTCGTTGATGGTGGGACTCTCAGGTGCGAAAAGAGCAATTAGGACCGGTTAGCTCCACAGGTTACCCTGCTTCTACATCCGGCCTATCAACGTGGTGGTCTTCCACGGCTCGATGATTGCTTATCTTGAGGGAGGCTTCCCGCTTAGATGCTTTCAGCGGTTATCCCGTCCATACATAGCTACCCTGCTGCGCCGCTGGCGCCACGACAGGTACACCAGAGGTATGTTCACCCCGGTCCTCTCGTACTAGGGACAACTCCTCTCAAATATCGACGCCCACGGCAGATAGGGACCAAACTGTCTCGCGACGTTCTGAACCCAGCTCACGTACCACTTTAATTGGCGAACAGCCAAACCCTTGGGACCTGCTCCAGCCCCAGGATGTGATGAGCCGACATCGAGGTGCCAAACGATTCCGTCGATATG